>NZ_WKFA01000004.1:0-223608 GCF_021605325.1 Pseudomonas sp. PA-7-1E | reverse complement strand
AGAGGGGGGGGGGGGGATCTTCCCCCGGGGGGGCGGCGTAGCGCCCCAAAACGCGGGGGGGCGCTGCGCACCCCAGCGGGAGCAAGCTCCCTCGCCACAGTGACTGTCAGCGATAGATGCCGTTCTTGCCATGCCCGGCCATCGCCCGATTACTGCGCACGCTGATCATCAACTTGATATCGATCCACTCCACGCCCTGCGCCTTGAGCTTGGGCAACTCGCGCTCCAGCACCGCCAGCGTCTGTGGGTAAGGATGCCCGATCATGACTGCCGAACCCTGCTTGTGCGCCAGTTTGATCGCGGTCTGCAGTTGCGTGGTAATCGCCGCCTCGGTGCGTTCGTCATCGAGAAATACATCCCGCGACACATGGGCCAAACCGATCTTCTGCGCCTCGGCGGCGGCGACGGTTTGCGCACTGGTGCGGCTGTCGACGAAGAACTTGTGACGCCGTTGCAACTCACCCATCAGCCAGGCCATCGCTGCCGGTTGTGCGGTCATGCGGCTGCCCATGTGGTTGTTGATGCCGGCGGTGCAGGGCACGGCTTCAAATGCCGCGTCCAGGCGCTTGCCCAGTTCTTCGATGGACAGCTCCGGGTGCCAGGCGAATGGGCCGGTGGCCGGGTCCATGGGCATGTGCAGGATCACGATCTTGCCAGCCTTGTGGGCCTCACGGGCAAATTCGGCGGCGTGGGGCGTGTCCGGCATGATGGCGGCGGTCACCGGGCCGGGTAGCGCAAGCACGCGACGATCCCGAGGCAGGTTTTGCCCCAGGTCGTCGATGATAAGCGTCAGGTAGGCTTTGTGTGGTTCGCTGGCAGTGGCCGCTTGAGCGACCCCTGCCAGGCTGCACAGCACAGCGAAGATCAGGGCAAGACGCATGATCAACGGCTGCGGGTGATGCTCAAGCCCTTGAGCAGGCTGAGCGCCTGGGCCAGTTGGTAGTCATCGTCCTGCGGCATCGGCTTGGCCTTGGCGCGGCTGCCGGTTGGCTGGTCGGCACCGCCGTTGCCATTGCCCAGGTGGCCTTGCAGGTCGGCCTCTTTGTAGTATTCGCCATCGATCTCGTTGGTGATCTTGGCGCGGCGTACTTCGATGTCCGGCACAATGCCCTGGGCCTGGATCGAGCGGCCGTTCGGCGTGTAATACAGCGCCGTGGTGATCTTCAGTGCACGGTCGTTGTTCAGCGGCAATACGGTCTGCACCGAGCCTTTGCCGAAGCTGGTGGTGCCCATCAGCACACCGCGCTTGAGGTCTTGCAGGGCGCCGGCGACGATTTCCGAGGCCGAGGCGCTGCCGCCGTTGATCAATACCGCCAGTGGCACGTTCTCGCTGAGGTCGTTGCCGGTGGCCGAGAAGCGCAACTCGGAGTTGGCGATACGGCCCTTGGTGTAGACGATCAGGCCCTTGGTGACGAAGTGGTCGACCACCTCGACCGCCGACTGCAACACGCCGCCTGGGTTGTTGCGCAGGTCAAGCACGATGCCGTTGAGCTTCTTGCCGTTGTCCTTGCGCAGCTTGGCCAGGGCCTTGGCCACTTCGTCGCCGGTCTTGACCTGGAACTGGGTGATACGGATATAGCCGTAGCCCGACTCCAGCAGCTGGCTTTTCACGCTCTTGACCGTGATGGTCGCACGGGCCAGGGTCACGTCAAACGGGTTGCCGCCGTCGCGTACCAGGGTCAGGGTGATCTTCTGGCCGAGCTTGCCGCGCATCTTGTCGACGGCTTCGGTCATGGTCTGGCCACGGGTCGGCTGGCCGTTGATCTTCACGATCAGGTCGCCGGCCTGGATGCCGGCCTTGGACGCCGGGGTGTCGTCGATAGGCGAGACCACTTTTATCTGGCCGTCTTCGGAGCCCACTTCGATGCCCAGGCCGCCGAACTCACCGCTGGTGCTTTCCTGCAGCTCGGCGAAATCTTCCGGGCCCAGGTAAGCGGAGTGCGGGTCGAGGTTGCTGAGCATGCCCTTGATGGCATTTTCCAGCAGGGCCTTGTCGTCTACGGGTTCGACATACGCTGCCTTGATCCGGTCCATGACCTCGGCAAAGGTGCGCAGCTCGTCCAGCGGCAATGGCGCCTTGGTCGTCGCAGCCATGGCAGGTGCAGCCGGTGCGGCCTGGTCGGCAAAAGCCAGAGGCGCGCCGATCACCAGGGCGATCGTCAGGGCCAGCGAAGTGAGGCGGGACAAATGCAGCATGTCGAACGAACTCCTAATGTAGATGCGACCCTATCCTTGGGACCGGCACCATTGTGCAGGGTCGCTCGGGCGGCCCTGCTGACGAATAGCGAAGTACAGCGCCGGGGTGTCCTGGCCGCCACTGTTACCGACAGTGGAGATGGATTCACCGGCTTTTACAACATCACCTGCCGACTTGAGTAGTGTCTGATTGTGGCCGTAAAGGCTCAAATAGCCATTACCGTGGTCAAGAATCACCAGCAAGCCGGCGCCCCGCAACCAATCGGCGAACACCACGCGCCCACCGTGCACCGCGTGGACCTGGCTGCCGGCAGAGGCGCTGATCATCACGCCATCCCACTTGGCGCGGGTGTCATCGCCACGGGTTTCCCCAAAGCGTGCCAGTAATCGACCATCAACCGGCCATGGAAGTTTGCCTCGTGCTGAAGCAAAAGGGCCGCCGAACGACTCGCCGCTGCTGGAAACCAACGGGCCAGGCGCTGCACGCGCCGGTTTGCGCGGGGCCGGAGCGTCGGTGGTGGCAGCCAGTTCGGCCTCACGCTGACGCTTTTTTTCGGCTTCCTGCTGGGCGATCAGCGCTTTTTGCCGCGCTTCTTCGGCCTCGCGTGCCTGGCGGGCCAGGGTTTCTTCAATGGTCTTGAGGACTTTGGCCAGGTCGGCCTGGTCTTGCTCGCGGGCCTGCAACTTGGCGTCGCGGGCTTTTACGTCGCTGTTGAGCTTGGCCAGGGCCTGCTGGCGTTCCTTGCGTACTTTATCGAGCTGGTCGCGCTGGGTGTCGAGGGCAGTTTTCTGGTCGAGAAGCTGCGATTGCTGGTCGGCGATTTCCTGTTCGACATTGGCCAATTGGCGCAGGGTTTCGTTAAACCCCTTCAATTGCGCCAGGCGCGCCTGGCTCAGGTAGTCGTAATAGGTGAGGGTACGGGCGAATTTTTCCGGGTTCTGCTGGTTGAGCAGCAGCTTGAGGTACTCCTGGCGGCCGCTCTGGTACGCGGCACGGGCCTGGATCGCGATCAGGCGTTGCTGTTCAACGCGTGCGCTCTGGAGTTTTTTTTTCTCAGCGTCGAGTCGCTCCAGTTCCGACTCGCTCTTCTTTAGTTCTTTTTGCAGCTCCTGGACCTGCTTCTCCAGCTTGCCCATTTCGGTTTCCGTGCCGCGCAGGTCTTTCTGCACTCCGGATTTTTCTTCCTGGAGCTTGCCGAGCAGCTTTTTCAGCTCGGTAATGTCCTGACGCGTAGCGTCCAACTGTTGTTGGGTTTGTGCGCGCTCATCGGCAAACGCCGGTTGGAGCAGGCAGACAAGAGCAAGGGTTATCAAGGCGCGAAGCATAGAGGCGGGCGACACCAGGGGAAAAGGACGGCCTAGTATGCCCGCCAAGCGCTGCAAAAAAAACGCCCAATTGGGGCTGGTGGGCAAGATAGGTGCCGAGTGGTGCTGGTATGGCAAAAAGATATCTCTCAAAGCGCCGCAAACCAATGTGGGAGCGGGCTTGCCCGCGATTGCGGTGGGTCAGCGACATAGATGTCGACTGATTAGCCGCAATCGCGGGCAAGCCCGCTCCCACACTGTTTTGTGGCGTACTTTGGATCAGACCAGGATCGAGGTCCCGGTCATCTCCTTCGGCTGCTCCAGCCCCATCAGCTTGAGCATGGTCGGCGCCACATCCGCCAGCACGCCACCTTCACGCACTTTCAGGTCACGTTTGCCGACATAGATGAACGGTACCGGTTCGGTGGTGTGCGCGGTGTGCGCCTGGCCGGTGGATTCGTCGGACATCTGTTCGCAGTTGCCGTGGTCGGCGGTGATCAGCGCTTCGCCGCCGACTTTTTCCAGCGCGTCGACGATGCGGCCAACACATTTATCCAGGCATTCCACGGCCTTGACCGCCGCTTCCAGGTTGCCGCTGTGGCCAACCATGTCGCCGTTGGCGTAGTTGACGACGATCACGTCATAACGCTGGTGATCAATGGCGTCGACGATCTTGTCGGTGACTTCCGGTGCGCTCATTTCCGGCTGCAAGTCGTAGGTAGCGACTTTTGGCGACGGGATCAGGATGCGCTCTTCGCCGGGGAACGGCTCCTCGCGGCCACCGGAGAAGAAGAACGTCACGTGGGCGTATTTCTCGGTTTCGGCGATGCGCAGTTGGGTCTTGCCGTTCTTGGCCAGGTAGTCGCCCAGCACGTTCTCCAGGCTGCCCGGGGCGAACGCCGACGGGGCCGGGATGTTGGCGGCGTATTGGGTGAGCATGACGAACTCGACCTTCGGCTGGCGCGCGCGTTCGAAGTCCTTGAAGCCTTCATCGACGAACACATGGCTCAGTTCACGGGCGCGGTCGGCGCGGAAGTTCATGAACACCACGGCGTCGCCGTCTTCGACTTTCACCGGCTCGCCGATGGTGGTGGCTTTGACGAATTCATCGCTTTCACCGCGGGCGTAGGCCGCGTCCAGACCTTCCTGGGCGGTGGCCGCGTTGAATTCGGCCTGGCCGTCGACGATCAGGTTGTAGGCCTGGGCGACACGGTCCCAGCGGTTGTCGCGGTCCATGGCGAAGTAACGGCCCACCAGGCTGGCGATACGGCCCTTGCCCAGGGCGGCGAAGGTGGTATCCAGCAGTTCGATGGAGGATTGCGCGCTTTTAGGTGGCGTGTCGCGGCCGTCGAGGAAGGCGTGCAGATAGATTTTGTCAGCGCCGCGCTTGAACGCCAGTTCGGCCATGGCGACCAAGTGATCCTGATGGCTGTGTACGCCGCCGTCCGACAACAGGCCCATGAAGTGCACGGCCTTGCCGGCGGCAACGGCTTTATCGACCGCCGCGCAGATGGTCGGGTTCTCGAAGAACTCGCCATCGCGGATCGCCTTGGTGACACGAGTGAAGTCCTGGTACACCACTCGTCCGGCACCTAGGTTCATGTGGCCGACTTCCGAGTTGCCCATCTGGCCGTCCGGCAGGCCCACGTCCATGCCGGAACCTGAGATCAGGCCGTTGGGCACGGTGGCGGTCAGGCGGTCCAGTACCGGCTTGTTGGCCGAGTACACCGCGTTGTCGTGGTGGCTTTCACTGTGTCCGAAGCCATCGAGAATTATCAGGACCAAAGGTTTAGGCGTGGTAGTCATAGATCCTCTCGCGGCGCTAATAAAGGAAGACAATTGAAAAGGGAGTGGCAGTTTAAAGCGAAGTTCCAACCACGTCACCGCTTTACGGGGGTTGGCCCCCCCTGGCGGCTGTGTATACTTACCGCCATTTTAACGCCCTGGAACCTCCTTGATGGTTGATCACCTGATTGCATTTGCCACTGCCCACTACCTGCTTGTGGGCGCCTTCGTCATCCTGCTGGCGCTGCTGATCGCTCACGAACTGAGCCGCGGTGGTCGCAGCCTGAGCACGTCGGAGCTGACCGCGCTGGTCAACAAGGATGAGGCTGTCGTCGTCGATATTCGCCCGGCCAAGGATTATGCCGCCGGCCATATCGTTGGCGCCCTGAACATTCCCCAGGACAAGCTGATTGCGCGTCTGGGCGAACTGGAAAAGCACAAGGCCAAGACCATCATCCTGGTCGATGCCCAGGGCCAGCACTCCGGCACCCACGCCCGTGAGATGCTCAAGTCCGGCTTCACCGCCGCCAAGCTGTCGGGTGGTATCAGCAGTTGGCGTGGCGATAACCTGCCGTTGGTGAAGTGATATGAGCCAGGTTGTCGTGTATTCCAGCGATTGGTGCCCTTACTGCACGCGGGCCAAGGCCTTGCTTGAGAAAAAGGGTGTTGCCTTTGAAGAGATCAAGGTCGATGGCAAGCCCCAGGTGCGCGCCGAAATGGCCCAGAAGGCTGGCCGCACGTCGGTCCCGCAGATCTGGATCGGCACCCGGCATATCGGTGGTTGCGACGACCTGTTCGCTCTGGAGCGCGCCGGTAAACTTGATGCGCTGCTGTCCGCCTGACGCCTAAACCCTCAAGAACCCAAGATAAAGAAGGATCTGCGATGACTGATCAACAGAACACCGAAGCAGCAGAAGCTCAAGGCCCACAGTTCTCGCTGCAGCGGATCTACGTGCGTGACCTGTCGTTCGAAGCGCCAAAAAGCCCGGCCATTTTCCGTCAGGAGTGGACCCCAAGCGTTGCGCTGGACCTGAACACCCGTCAGAAATCCCTGGAAGGTGACTTCCACGAAGTCGTGCTGACCCTGTCGGTCACCGTCAAGAATGGTGAAGAAGTCGCTTTCATCGCTGAAGTGCAACAGGCCGGTATCTTCCTGATCCAGGGCCTGGACGAAGCGTCCATGAGCCACACCCTGGGTGCGTTCTGCCCGAACATCCTGTTCCCGTATGCCCGTGAGACCCTGGACAGCCTGGTCACCCGTGGTTCGTTCCCGGCCCTGATGCTGGCCCCGGTGAACTTCGATGCCCTGTACGCCCAAGAGCTGCAGCGCATGCAACAGGAAGGCGCGCCAACCGTTCAGTAATTTGCTGAGCGATGCCGTTCTAAAATGTGGGAGCGGGCTTGTGTGGGAGCTGGCTTGCCTGCGATAGCATCACTGCGGTGTGACTGACACACCGAGGTGCCTGCATCGCGGGCAAGCCCGGCTCCCACACAAGCCCGCTCCCACATTTGTTATGCGGTGTTATTTAAAGCCCAGTTGGCGCCAGCCTTCATAGACGGCAACGGCTACGGTGTTCGACAGGTTCAGGCTGCGGCAGCCTTCACGCATCGGCAAGCGCAGGCGATGGCCATCGGGCAATGCGTCAAGCACCTCGGCCGGCAGGCCTCGGCTCTCCGGGCCGAACAGGAACGCGTCGCCCTCGGCAAAGTTGGCATCATGAAACGGCCGCGAGCCCTTGGTGGTGAACGCGAACACCCGTGGGTGGCCCAGGCTCTCCAGGCAACTGGCGAGGTCGGCATGGCGCTTGAGGGTGGCGTACTCGTGGTAGTCCAGCCCGGCACGGCGCAGGCGCTTGTCGTCCATGTCAAAGCCCAACGGCTCGATCAAATGCAGGTGGCAGCCACTGTTGGCGCACAGCCTGATAACGTTGCCGGTATTCGGCGGAATTTCTGGTTGAAAAAGGATGACGTGAAACATGCACGGCTCCGAAGGCAAAGATGCGCTGCATTCTACCCCCGAAGACGACCCGAGACCGAAGCTATTGCCGAGGGTGTTGGGCTCATTGGCGATTGTCGGCTTGATGATTGGCTTGATGATTGGCTTGATGATCGGTCGCTTGACCACCCCAGAGCCGCTGGAGCTGCAACAGGTAGAACCTGCGGCGGATGGTTTGGTGGTGTGGTTCAACAACGAACCCAAGCTGCACGGCGAGCATATCGACGGCACCGTGGCGTTGCTGTTTGACGCCCAAGGCAAGGCAGCCAGCGGGCAGCTCAAGGTCAATGACAAGGACGTGAATTGGCGCATACGCAAGACCGATGCTGGCTTGCTGCTGAACCTGGTGGCGGCCCGGCCGTTGCGTGGGGAGTGGAGCGGTGCAGAGGTCGATGGCCGCTGGCGGCTGGAGATCCATCTCCAAGAGCAATAAAAGAGGGAGTTCCCGGCCTGCCTGTACCAGGGCTCCCAAAACGGGGTGAAGCCTGAGGCTTCGGTGTTAAAGAGGGGATTCTCGGCCTGCCTGTACCAAGGTCCCCGAAACTGGGTAGTACTGGGGTTATTGCAGGGGGCGTGCCAAAACTTGCAATTGCTGCTGGAAAAAAATGCCAAAAAGCGCAAAGCCCCGGAATACGGGGCTTTGTTTGTTTCTACTGCCAAGAAATTTGTAGCGAAAGCGATATGCGAGTTTTCTGGTCTGTGCTCAATGCCGGTTCATCGTGCATTGAAGCGGTGCACAGTCTGCAGGCATTGCACAAAACCAATGTGGGAGCTGGCTTGCCTGCGAGGGCGGTGTGTCAGCCCTCTATCGGGTGACTGACACACCGCCATCGCGGGCAAGCCCGGCTCCCACACTAGACCTTCAGCGGTCTTGGGGTTCAGGCCTCGTCACCCTCATCATCATCCCCACCGTCCACCTTCATCCCCAATTCCTTGATCTTGCGGGTCAGGGTATTGCGCCCCCAACCCAGCAGCACGGCCGCATCGCGACGACGGCCGGCAGTGTGCTTCAGGGCGGTCTCGATCATGATCCGCTCGAACGCCGGCACCGCGCTGTCCAGCAGGTTCGACTGGCCGCGTGCCAGGGCCTGGTCCGCCCATTGGCGCAGCGCCTGTTCCCAGTTGGTCACGGGGGCCGAGTCCTGCGGCAGGCTCAGCAGCTCCGGTGGCAGGTCGCTGATGTGCACTTCACGCCCGGAGGCCATCACGGTGATCCAGCGGCAGGTGTTCTCCAGCTGGCGCACGTTGCCGGGCCATGGCAGGTTCTTGAGGTATTCCTCGGTCTCGCTTTTGAGCAGCTTGGGCTCGACGGCCAGCTCCAGGGCGGCGCGGCTGAGGAAGTGGCGGGCGAGGGTGGGGATATCTTCGCGACGGTCCGACATGCGCGGGATGTGGATGCGGATCACGTTGAGGCGGTGGAACAAGTCCTCACGGAATTTACCCGCATGCACCAGTGTTTCCAGGTTCTGGTGGGTGGCCGCGATGATGCGCACATCCACCTTCACCGGCGTATGCCCGCCCACACGGTAGAACTCGCCGTCAGCCAGTACGCGCAGCAAGCGAGTCTGGGTATCGGCCGGCATGTCGCCGATCTCATCGAGGAACAGCGTGCCGCCGTCCGCCTGTTCAAAGCGCCCGCGACGCAGGTTGGCTGCGCCGGTGAACGCGCCTTTCTCATGGCCGAACAGCTCGGACTCCATCAAATCCTTGGGGATCGCCGCCATGTTCAGCGCGATAAACGGCGACGCCGCCCGTGGACTGTGGCGGTGCAGGGCGTGGGCCACCAGTTCTTTACCGGTCCCCGATTCGCCGTTGATCAGCACAGTGATGTTGGAGTGGCTCAAGCGCCCGATGGCGCGAAACACTTCCTGCATCGCCGGCGCTTCCCCGATGATTTCCGGGGTGCGGGTCAGGGTCGGCGGCGCTTCCTGGTTCTGTTGTTCCTGGGCGTGCTGGTTGGCGCGCTTGACCAGCGCCACCGCTTCATCCACATCGAATGGCTTGGGCAGGTATTCAAAGGCGCCGCCCTGGTAGGACGCGACAGCGCTGTCCAGGTCCGAGTGGGCGGTCATGATGATCACCGGCAGGCGCGGGTGCTGCTCGCGAATGCGCGCCAGCAAGTCCAGGCCACTGGCGCCAGGCATGCGGATATCGGAAATGATCACGTCCGGCTGCTGACGTGCCAGGCGGCTCATCACCCCATCGGCGCTGTCGAAGCTCTGGGTGGTCATGCCTTCTTGTTGCAAGGCTTTCTCGAGGACCCAGCGGATAGAACGGTCGTCATCGACGATCCAGACAGTTTCACTACGGCTCATGTCGTGGGGGCTCCTTGTTCCAATGGCAGGAAGATCGAGAACGTGGTGTGGCCAGGGTGGCTCTCACATTCGATCAGGCCCTGGTGCTGGCTGATGATGTTCTGGGTGATGGCCAGGCCCAGCCCGGTACCGTCCGGGCGGCCGCTGACCATGGGAAAGAAGATGGTTTCCTGCAGCTCCGCAGGAATGCCGGGGCCGTTGTCGATGATCTCCACCTTGGTCACCAGGCGGTGGCGCACATGGCCGATGGTGAACTGGCGCAGGGCGCGGGTGCGCAGGCTGATGCGGCCCAGGCGTAGCTCATTCTGGCTGCTGATGGCCTGCATGGCGTTGCGCACGATGTTGAGCACCGCCTGGATCATCTGTTCGCGGTCGATCAACACGTCGGGAATACTTGGGTCGTAGTCGCGCACCAAGGTGATGCAGCCTTGGCTTTCGGCCTCGACCAATTGGCAGACGCGCTCCAGCACCTCATGCACGTTGGTCATTGCCAGGGACGGCAGCTTGTTGGAGCCCAGCATGCGGTCCACCAGGTTACGCAGGCGGTCGGCTTCTTCGATGATGACGTTGGTGTAGTCCTTGAGGTGCTCGTCCGGCAGCTCGCGGGACAACAACTGTGCCGCGCCGCGAATACCGCCCAGCGGGTTTTTGATCTCATGGGCGAGGCCGCGCACCAGCATCTTGCTGGTTTCCTGCTTGGACAGCTGCGCTTCCTCCTTGGTGATGCGCAGCAGGCGGTCGCGGGGGTGGACTTCGAGCAGCAGCAGGGTCGCGCCATTGCTCAGGATCGGGGTCACGGCGTAGTCGACGGTCAACGTTTGCCCGGTGAGCGCGGTGAGCATCGCTTCGCGCTTGGTGAACGGGTGTGCCTGCTCCACGGCCTGGCGCAACGAACTCAAGGCTTCGGCCGACTCGGTGAACAATTCGCTGATGAACTGCCCATGGCTGCGCTGGCCGCTGATGGCCAGGAGCATCTCCGCCGCCGGGTTCATGTACTCAAGGCGCAGGTCGGCATTGAGCAGGATGGTCGCGGTGGTCAGGTTGTCGAGTAACAAACGGTGCAGTGCATCGCTGATGGTCATCGGGACCTCTTTTGGAGCAAGGCGTGGGCTTGAGGCACACGCTGATACAAGGAAAATGCAAAAACCAAACCAAGGCTCCGAAAAGAAGCGCTAATGCCCTGAAATAAGGGTTTCAGGCGCGAAACTGTGGCGTTCTGCCAGCCTCAACGGGAAGTTTCGAACCAAAATGGGCTGGGCAATTGAGAAGGGTGCAGGCTATCGCACCAATATAGTGCGGTTTTGTGAAGGTTGTTCAGCAACTGAAGATTTAAGGCGAATCGCAGTCAGTGTGGAGCTGGCTTGCCTGCGATAGCGGTGGTGCATTCAACACCGCTATCGCAGGCAAGCCAGCTCCCACATTTTTAATTGGATTTGCAGTCCTTTTAATCTTTATAGATGCAAAGCTCGGCGGTGGCGCGGATCATCGCCAGTTGGCGCAGCGGATCATTCAGCGGTTCGTGCACGGCCTCGGCCAGCCATTGCGGGCACTGCGGGTCGGTGCGCTGTGGAGTGAAGTCGGCCAGCTGCTGCAGCAGCCTTTTTTGCAGCTCGTCCAGTCGAGGGCGGATCTGCTGGACCAGGTCCGGGCGCGGGTCGTCGGGCGCTTTGCCCTGGAACTGCCAATCGGACAGATGGGTGTATTGCACCAGTTTGTTGGCTTCGATCTGGGCGGCGAAGAACTGCTCGGCAGCGGCCGGGTCCAGCTTGTAGCTCGGCGCATGGGCAGTGACGCTGGCGATCACCTCTTGCTCGCGCTTCTTGTCCTCCACGGGCTTGTGGCTGTCCCACTTGCTCAGTGCTACCTGGTCGGCAATCTCCAGGCGTTCGGCGATGCTGTTGAGCAAGGGTTCGAGCGTAGGCGGCGCAGCGCTCGCACTGGCACTGATGAACAGCAGGGCAAATACAAGTCGATATCTCAAAGGTGATCTCCTGTGGGAGCGGGCTTGCCCGCGATGGCGGTGTGTCAGTGATACAGCAGGTGGCCGGCAGTGCGCTATCGCAGGCAAGCCAGCTCCCACACTTTGATTGGGTTTGCAGAGCTGGCGTAGCGTAACGCCCAGGCAAAAAAAAGACCTCCCGAAGGAGGTCTTTCTCATCACGCTACCTCAAGCAGCGCTACCGGATCAGCAGCTGTAGTACAGCTCGTATTCCAGTGGGTGTACGAAGGTGCGCACTTTGATTTCTTCTTCGCTTTTCAGGGCGATGTAAGCGTCGATGAAGTCGTCGCTGAAAACGCCGCCTTTGGTCAGGAACGCACGGCCCTTGTCCAGCTCTTCCAGGGCTTCTTTCAGGCTGCCGCACACTTGTGGGATCTCTTTGGCCTCTTCAGGCGGCAGGTCGTACAAGTTTTTGTCGGCGGCGTCGCCAGGGTGGATCTTGTTCTGGATACCGTCCAGGCCGGCCATCATCAGGGCGGCGAAGGCCAGGTAAGGGTTGGCAGCCGGGTCTGGGAAGCGCGCTTCGATACGACGGCCTTTAGGGCTGTTGACGTAAGGAATACGGATCGAGGCGGAGCGGTTGCGTGCCGAGTAGGCCAGCATCACCGGCGCTTCAAAACCTGGGACCAGACGCTTGTAGGAGTTGGTCGACGGGTTGGTGAAGCCGTTCAGGGCCTTGCCGTGCTTGATGATGCCGCCGATGAAGTACAGAGCGGTGTCGGACAGGCCGGCATAGCCTTCGCCGGCGAAGGTGTTCTTGCCGTCTTTGGAAATCGATACGTGAACGTGCATGCCCGAGCCGTTATCGCCGTACAGCGGCTTAGGCATGAAGGTAGCGGTGCGGCCATAGGCATCGGCAACGTTGTGCACGCAGTATTTCAGGGTTTGAACTTCGTCAGCCTTCTTCACCAGCGTGTTGAATTTCACGCCGATTTCGTTCTGGCCGGCAGTCGCCACTTCGTGGTGGTGAACTTCAACGGTCTGGCCCATTTCTTCCAGTGCGTTGCACATGGAAGTACGGATTTCATGGTCGAAGTCGAACGGTGGTACTGGGAAGTAACCGCCTTTCACGCCTGGACGGTGGCCTTTGTTGCCGCCTTCCACGTCCTGGTCGGACATCCACGAGCCTTGCTCGGAGAAAATCTTGAACATGGAGCCGGAGATGTCGGACTTGAACTTCACCGAGTCGAAGATGAAGAACTCTGGCTCAGGGCCGAAGAATGCGGTGTCGCCGATACCGGTGGACTTCAGGTATTCCTCGGCACGGTGGGCGATGGCGCGTGGGTCGCGGTCATAGCCTTGCATGGTCGAAGGTTCGATGATGTCGCACACCAGGATCAGGGTCGGCTCTTCGGTGAACGGGTCGAGTACGGCGGTGCTGTCGTCTGGCAGCAGGATCATGTCGGAGGCTTCGATGCCTTTCCAGCCGGCGATGGAGGAACCGTCGAACATCTTGCCGACTTCGAAGAAGTCATCTTCCAGCGCATCGCGAGCCGGCATGGTCACGTGGTGCTGAGTGCCTTTTGTGTCCGTGAAGCGCAGATCAATCCATTTAACGTCATGATCTTTGATGAGTTGAACCGACTTCGACATGGTGTCCTCCGGGTGGCTTCGGGCTTGGGTAGTGGAGTTAGCCCTTAGAATTTGGGTGATGCCGGCGCGGATACTCCGCCAAGGCAACCTGCCTCACAAGAGAGCAAATTGCATGCCAGTGCGCCAACATGGCCGTTTTGCCTCAAAATGGCCCCTATAACGGTGCAATCGGCAAAAACGGCATAAATCGCGCACTGCAATGTAGCGTTTATTTGTGTAAATGACCCGTTTTGGTGCATTGCGTATGCAATGCATATTAACTGGTTAAACCTTGAGCGATTTCCGCTATAATCCGCGCCCCCCTTTTTCAGCAGGCCCGGCGCGCGCTGTTTCCATGAAATTAATCGTTAAAGTCTTCCCCGAGATCACCATCAAAAGCCGACCGGTACGGACGCGTTTCATCCGTCAGTTGGCCAAGAACATCCGTGCCGTGCTCCGTGACCTGGACCCGGCTGTGGTGGTGAACGGCGTGTGGGACAACCTCGAGCTGGAAACCCGCATTACCGACGCCAAAGCCTTGAAGGACATGACCGAGCGCCTGAGCTGCATGCCGGGCATCGCGCATTTCCTGCAGGTGGATGAGTACCCGCTGGGCGACTTCGACGACATCACCGAAAAGTGCAAGCAGCACTACGGTAGTGCGCTTGAAGGCAAGATTTTTTCGGTGCGCTGCAAGCGTGCCGGCAAGCATCCGTTCAGCTCCATGGACGTCGAGAAATACGTCGGCAGCAAGCTGCGTCGCGAGTGCGGTGCCGCTGGAATTTCCCTGAAAGCGCCACAAATTGAAGTGCGCATGGAAATTCGCGACCAACGGTTGTTCGTGATCCACAGCCAGCACAACAGCATCGGCGGCTACCCGCTGGGTGCCCTGGAACAGACCCTGGTATTGATGTCCGGCGGTTTCGATTCCACGGTTGCGGCCTACCAGATCATGCGTCGCGGCCTGATGAGCCACTTCTGCTTCTTCAACCTGGGCGGGCGTGCACATGAATTGGGCGTGATGGAAGTTGCGCACTTTATCTGGAAGAAATACGGCAGCTCCCAACGCGTGCTATTTGTAAGCGTACCGTTCGAGGAAGTGCTGGGCGAAATTCTCGGCAAAGTCGATAACAGTCATATGGGCGTAGTATTGAAGCGTATGATGTTGCGCGCTGCGTCCCGAATCGCCGATCAATTGCAGATCGACGCCCTGGTGACCGGCGAAGCGATTTCCCAGGTTTCCAGCCAGACGCTGCCTAACCTGTCGATCATTGACTGCGTGACCGAGAAGCTGGTGCTACGCCCGCTGATCGCCAGCCACAAGCAGGACATCATCGACCTGGCAGAGCAAATCGGCACCGCCGACTTTGCCAAGCATATGCCTGAATACTGCGGGGTCATTTCGGTGAACCCCAAGACCCACGCCAAGCGTCACCGCGTGGAGCATGAAGAGAAAGAATTCGACATGGCGATTCTGGAGCGTGCGCTCGAGAACGCCAAGCTGGTGCCAATCGATCGAGTGATCGACGAATTGGGCCAGGATGTGCAGATCGAAGAAGTCAGCGAAGCCCTGGCGGGCCAGATCGTCGTCGACATCCGTCATCCGGATGCCGCCGAAGACGAGCCGCTGGAAATCGCTGGCATCGACGTGCAAACGCTGCCGTTCTACGCACTGAACGCGCGTTTCAAGGAACTGGATAACAGCCGTCAGTACCTGTTGTATTGCGACAAAGGCGTGATGAGTCGCCTGCATGCCCACCATTTGCTCAGTGAGGGGCATGCCAATGTGCGCGTTTATCGACCGAGCTAAGAGCCCGGGGCTGTTTGCCTGTGGCCTGCGTCACCGGCCCCCCGACTCTGCCGTCAAGCTGTAACGGCAAGGCCTGACTCTACTGTTAATCGCTGCCACGACCTGTCAGCACACCGAATCCTCTGATCGAGATACACAAGTGATCGAAAATCTACGTAACATCGCCATCATTGCTCACGTTGACCATGGTAAAACCACCCTGGTAGACAAACTCCTGCGTCAATCCGGCACCCTGGAGCGCAACGAGCTCAACGACGAGCGCGTGATGGACTCCAACGACCAGGAAAAAGAGCGCGGTATTACCATCCTGGCAAAAAACACCGCTATCAACTGGAACGGCTACCACATCAACATCGTGGATACCCCGGGCCACGCCGACTTCGGCGGCGAAGTAGAGCGCGTAATGTCGATGGTTGACTCCGTTCTGCTGCTGGTTGACGCTCAAGACGGCCCTATGCCGCAAACCCGTTTCGTGACCAAGAAGGCTTTCGAAGCCGGCCTGCGTCCGATCGTGTGCATCAACAAGGTTGACCGTCCAGGCGCGCGTCCGGACTGGGTTCTGGACCAGATCTTCGATCTGTTCGACAACCTGGGTGCCACCGAAGAACAGCTGGACTTCCAAGTCATCTACGCTTCGGCCCTGAACGGTATTGCTGGTCTTGACCACACCGACATGGCTGAAGACATGACTCCGCTGTACCAGTCGATCGTCGACAACGTACCAGCACCGAAAGTCGACCGTGAAGGCCCGTTCCAGATGCAAATCTCGGCACTGGACTACAACAGCTTCCTGGGTGTTATCGGCGTTGGCCGTATCGCTCGTGGTAGCGTCAAGCCGAACACCCCGGTTGTCGCTATCGGCGCTGACGGCAAGAAGCGTAACGGTCGTATCCTGAAGCTGATGGGTCACCACGGCCTGCACCGCATCGACGTTGAAGAAGCTTTCGCTGGCGACATCGTATGCGTGAGCGGTATGGACTCGCTGTTCATCTCCGACACCCTGTGCCAGCCGGACAACGTCGAGGCGATGAAGCCTCTGACCGTTGACGAGCCAACCGTTTCCATGACCTTCCAGGTAAACGACTCGCCTTTCTGCGGTAAAGAAGGCAAGTTCGTGACCTCCCGTAACATCAAGGAGCGTCTGGACAAGGAGCTGCTGTACAACGTTGCTCTGCGCGTTGAAGAAGGCGACTCGGCTGACAAGTTCAAGGTCTCCGGCCGTGGTGAGCTGCACCTCTCGGTACTGATCGAAACCATGCGTCGCGAAGGCTTCGAAATGGGTGTTGGTCGTCCGGAAGTGATCATCCGTCAGGTTGACGGCGTGAAGCAGGAACCGTTCGAAAACGTCACCATCGACACCCCGGAAGAGTCCCAGGGCAAGGTCATGGAAGAGATGGGCCTGCGTAAGGGCGACCTGACCAACATGGTGCCGGATGGCAAAGGCCGTGTGCGTCTGGAATACAACATCCCTGCTCGTGGTCTGATCGGTTTCCGTAACCAGTTCCTGACCCTGACCAACGGTGCTGGCATCCTGACCTCGATCTTCGATCGCTACGACACCATGAAGTCCGGCGACATGTCCGGCCGTCAGAACGGTGTTCTGGTATCGGTAGAAACCGGCAAGGCGCTGACCTACTCCCTGGAAACCCTCCAGGCGCGTGGCAAGCTGTTCGTTGAACACGGTCAAGAGATCTACAACGGCCAGATCGTTGGTCTGAACAGCCGCGACAACGACATGGGCGTGAACCCAACCAAAGGCAAGAAGCTCGACAACATGCGTGCTTCGGGCAAAGACGAAACCATCGCTCTGGTTCCACCTGTTCGCTTCACCCTGGAACAGGCCCTGGAATTCATCCAGGACGACGAGCTGTGCGAAGTCACGCCTAAGTCGATCCGCCTGCGTAAGAAGATCCTGGACGAAGGCGAGCGTACCCGCGCTGCCAAGAAAGCCAAGAACTGAGTTAACTCAGGCTGAATGAAAAACGCCCCCGGTCGAAAGGCCGGGGGCGTTTTTTTATGCCTGCAGTTTGTGTGTTGTGATCGTTCCCACGCTCCGCGTGGGAACGCCGCGTGGGACGCTCCGCGTCCTGCTTTCAAGAGCGGACGCAGAGCGTCCACAGCTGCATTCCCACGCAGAGCGTGGGAACGATCAAAAACAAAATCCGGATCAGAACTTGTCGAGGGTCTTGAAGTTAGTCTCGCGCACCACTTCCTTGGGCTTATACGCGCAATACCCCGGCCGCGGCCCGATTTTCGGGTGGTTGCGGCACGTATCCGGGCGCTTGTCATAAATAGTGCAAAAGCGCGTCTTACGATCCAGGTACAGGCAGTCGTTGTTGCTCATGCGCTGCAGGGTAAAAATTTCGGACTTGTTGTTGTACCGCTCGACGATGCCTTCTTTCTGCAAACGCTTGGCGATGTTCTTCGGCGGATCGCCGCGCTCGAACTCATCGACGATGCCAATGCGGATCAGGTCCTTGATCTTCACCTCCACCGGCAGCGTGCAGCAGCTGGACACGCAGCCGCCGCACATATGGGCGGAATATTTCTGCCAGGTCTCTAGACGGTCGAGTTCCGCGGCGGCGATCAGTTGAGGCTTCATCAAGGTTCCAAGGTGGGGCGTTATCCGGGCGCGCGATCATACCGGGATTGGTGGTTTTTTGAACAATATTTTGCAGGTTTCAGCTCAAAGGTTTAGCCACGGTCTGATCGGGCACGACCCCTGCATCAAATTCAGCCCATGGCGAATGAGTTAAAAAACTGCCGAACCAGCACGTCTACCGTCTGTCAGACCGACTAGGCTCTAGCAACTCCTTCAATCTCGCCCGAGGTCGCACCGATGTCTCAGGAACCGCTTGCACGAGAAGCAGAGGTAGCCGCATTCCGCGATGCTGTCTTGACCAAACTCACCTACGCGGTGGGCAAGGACCCGGATCACGCCTTCGACCATGATTGGTTCGAAGCCATTGCGCTGGCCGCCCGCGACCAGATGGTCGATCACTGGATGGACCACACGCGGCGTATTTATCGCAAAGGCCAGAAGCGGGTTTATTACCTCTCCCTGGAATTTCTCATCGGCCGCTTGCTCTACGACAGCCTGAGCAACCTGGGTGTGCTGGAGATCGCTCGCGAAGCGCTGTCGGAGCTGGGCGTCGATCTGGAGCGCATCCGCCTGCTGGAGCCCGACGCGGCGCTCGGCAACGGTGGCCTGGGCCGGCTGGCGGCGTGCTTTATGGAAAGCATGTCGACCCTCGGCATTGCTGGCCACGGCTATGGCATTCGTTATGAACACGGCCTGTTCCGCCAGGCCATTGTCGACGGTTGGCAGCAGGAACAGACCGAACGCTGGCTGGATTTCGGTAACCCTTGGGAATTCGAGCGCGCCGAAGTGATTTACCCGATTGGCTTTGGCGGCAGCGTCGAAACCGTTGCGGACGCCTCCGGCAAGATGATCCAGGTATGGTCGCCCAACGAAACCGTACGTGCTGTTGCCTATGACACGCCGGTCGTCGGTTGGCGCGGCGCCAGCGTCAACACCCTGCGCCTATGGCGTGCGCGGGCTGTAGAAGACCTGCATCTGGAGCGCTTCAACGCCGGTGACCACTTGGGCGCCGTCGCCGAGGTGGCCCGTGCCGAAAGCATCTCCCGAGTGCTTTACCCGGCCGACAGCACCGAAGCAGGGCAGGAGCTGCGCCTGCGCCAGGAATATTTCTTCGTCTCCGCGTCCCTGCAGGATTTGCTGCGCCGCCACAAGAACATGCACGGTTCGGTGCTCAGCCTGGGCGAGCACGCCGCCATCCAGCTCAACGACACCCACCCGTCCATCGCCGTGGCCGAGTTGATGCGCCAACTGGTCGACCTGCACGATGTACCGTGGGAAGCCGCGTGGGATGTCACCGTCGAGACCCTTTCGTACACCAACCACACCTTGCTGCCCGAGGCCCTGGAAACCTGGCCTGTCGGTTTGATGGAGCGCATGCTGCCGCGGCACATGCAGATCATCTACCTGATCAACGCCCAGCACATCGACTCGCTGCGTGCCAAAGGCATCCACGACTTTGATGTCTTGCGCGCTGTGTCGCTGATCGAAGAAGACAACGGCCGCCGCGTGCGCATGGGCAACCTGGCATTCCTGGGCTCCCATAGCGTCAACGGCGTGTCCGGTTTGCATACCCAGCTAATGCGCAGCACGGTGTTCTCCGAACTGCACAAGCTCTACCCCGAGCGCATCAACAACAAAACCAACGGCATTACCTTCCGTCGCTGGTTGTACCAGGCCAACCCCAAGTTGACCGATATGCTGGTGGAAGCCCTGGGCCCGGATATTCTGGACCAGCCCGAGCAGCGTCTTATCGAGTTGGAACCCTTTGCCGAGAAACCGGCCTTCCGCAAAGCGTTCGCTGAACAGCGCCTGCACAGCAAGCGCGCACTGGCGCAGATCATCCATGAGCGCCTGGGCATTGCGATCAACCCGGCGGCGATGTTCGACGTGCAGGTCAAGCGCATCCATGAATACAAGCGCCAACTGCTCAACCTGCTGCACACTGTGGCGCTGTACCAGGCGATCCGTGCCGAGCCGGGCATCGATTGGGTGCCGCGGGTGAAGATCTTCGCGGGTAAGGCAGCGGCCAGTTATCACCAGGCCAAGCTGATCATCAAGCTGACCAACGACATCGCCCGCACCGTCAACAACGACCCGACCGTACGCGGCCTGCTCAAGGTGGTGTTCCTGCCCAACTACAACGTCAGCCTGGCGGAAAGCATCATTCCGGCAGCGGATTTGTCGGAGCAGATTTCCACCGCCGGTTTCGAAGCGTCCGGCACCAGCAACATGAAGTTCGGCCTCAACGGCGCGCTGACCATCGGCACCATGGACGGCGCCAACGTGGAGATGCACGAGCGGGTCGGCGCCGAGCACATGTTTATCTTTGGCCTCAGCGCCCAGCAGGTAGAAGCCCGCAAGCACGCCGGCGAGTTCAGCGCCGGGCCGGACATCGCCGCGTCCCATCGCTTGAACGACGTGCTGCAAGCGATCCGTGGTGGGGTATTTTCGCCGGATGACCCGGGCCGCTATGTGGGCCTGATCGATGGGCTGATCGACTACGATCGCTTCCTGGTGTGTGCCGACTTTGACGCCTACTGGGACGCGCAGGCGCGGGTCGAGGCGCATTGGCACGACTCCAAGGCCTGGTGGCGCTCGGCGGTGCTCAACACGGCGCGCATGGGGTGGTTCAGCTCTGACCGCACCATCCGCGAGTACGCCACCGAGATCTGGAAAGCCCTCGACTAACTGATACCCCTGTAGGAGCGAGCTTGCTCGCGAAGAGCTCCAACGATAACGCGTGCTTGCTGAATGAACGCGGCGCGTGTGAGTTTTTCGCGAGCAAGCTCGCTCCTACAGAGGGCTATTGCGTTGGGTCGTGAACTCTATTGGCGTTAAATCCTCTGATTAGAGGAAATCAGCCCCGACTCGCGCTAAACTGCGCGGGTTTTTAGCCCCCCATTCTCCGGAGCCGTCCATGTCCCGCGTTACCTTGAGTCGCTATTTGATCGAGCAGACCCGCAGCAACAACACGCCTGCCGATCTGCGCTTCCTTATCGAAGTGGTGGCGCGTGCTTGCAAGGAAATCAGCCACGCCGTTTCCAAAGGCGCACTGGGCGGTGTCCTGGGCAGCATGGGCACTGAAAACGTGCAGGGCGAAGTGCAGAAGAAACTGGACGTTCTGTCCAACGAAATCCTGCTCGAAGCCAACGAATGGGGCGGCCACCTGGCCGGCATGGCGTCCGAAGAAATGGACAATGCCTACCAGATCCCAGGCAAATACCCGAAAGGCGCATACCTGCTGGTATTCGACCCACTGGACGGTTCGTCCAACATCGACATCAACGCACCGGTCGGCACCATCTTCTCGGTACTGCGTTGCCCCAACGAATACCTGAGCCAGAACGAAGCCCTGAACGAAAAGGCCTTCCTGCAGCCAGGCACCGAGCAGGTTGCTGCCGGCTATGCGATCTACGGCCCACAGACCATGCTGGTGCTGACCCTGGGCGACGGCGTCAAGGGCTTCACCCTGGACCGTGAAATGGGCAGCTTCGTGCTGACCCACGAAGACATTTCGATTCCTGCTTCTACCCAGGAATTTGCCATCAACATGTCCAACCAGCGCCACTGGGAAGAACCGGTGAAGCGCTACGTCAACGAGCTGATGGAAGGCGAAGAAGGCCCGCTGAAGAAGAACTTCAACATGCGCTGGGTGGCCGCGATGGTTGCCGACGTACACCGCATCCTGACCCGTGGTGGGCTGTTCATGTACCCACGCGACAGCCGCGAGCCGTCCAAGCCAGGCAAGCTGCGCCTGATGTACGAAGCCAACCCGATGTCGTTTTTGGTTGAACAGGCAGGCGGTGCGTCCACCGACGGCCACCAGCGCATCCTCGACATTCAGCCTGAAGGCCTGCACCAGCGTGTGGCGGTATTCCTGGGTTCGAAGGAAGAAGTTGAGCGCGTGACGGCCTATCACAAGAAGTAAGCCGTAACGAGCGGTGAGCCGCTGTATTGTGAGATGGATCACCGTTAAAGAAGCCCCGAAACGTTTCAGCGTTTTCGGGGCTTTTTTGTTTTCGCTCGTCGGGAACCAGACACCCCTTTTCCCTTCTAAGCTTCTGGCAGATACCCCAGCTGCTTTGTCTCTCCAGGAGCTTTTCCATGTCTATACGCCGTCTCGCCCTGCTGGCTTTTTGCGTGCTCTTAGCCGCTTGCAGCAAGGTCACCCAAGAAAACTACCAAAAGCTCTCGGCCGGCATGGCCAAGGCCGAGGTGGAGTCGTTGCTGGGTAAGCCAACCGATTGTTCCGGCGCACTGGGCATGTCCAGCTGCACCTGGGGCGATAAAAACAGCTTTATCAGCGTGCAGTACGCCGGTGACAAAGTTCTGATGTTTTCCGGGCAAGGCCTGAAGTAAACCGGGGCGCGAGCCTGCGGGAGAAGAAGAATGATGCGTTTTGTTTTGTTCCTTTGCGCCAGCCTGTTTTTGGCGGGCTGCGCCAGCCATTCTGGCGATGATCTGCAACCCAAGACTGCGAGCAACGTCAACCTCAAGCGTTACCAGGGCACCTGGTATGAGTTGGCCCGGTTGCCGATGTACTTCCAGCGCAACTGTGCGCAATCCGAAGCCCGCTACACCTTGCTGCCTGATGGTGACATGTCGGTTTTCAACCGCTGCCTGACGCCTGAGTGGAAGTGGCAAGAGGCCAAAGGCACGGCAACGCCGCAGGTGCCAGGCAAGACCGACAAACTGTGGGTGGAATTCAATAACTGGTTTACATCGCTGTTGCCGGGCGTTGCCAAGGGCGACTACTGGGTGCTGTATGTCAGCGATGACTACAAGACCGCCATCGTCGGCAGCCCGAGCCGTCGCTATATGTGGATCCTGTCGCGCACGCCGACGGTGAGTGCCGATACCCGCGAAGACCTGCTGAGCAGGGCGCGACAGCAAGGCTATGACACCACGCGGTTGATCTGGCGCACGTCGGATAAGCAGATGGCGAAGACGTCTCAGTAATTTGCGGCCCCTCAATCAAATGTGGGAGCTGGCTTGCCTGCGATAGCATCAACCCGGTGTAACTGAAGCGCCGAGGTGTCTGTATCGCAGGCAAGCCAGCTCCCACAGTTGTTATGGGTTGGTCGTCAGTTCAGCAAGTCCTTCAGGACCTGGGTGAATGCCCGGCAGCTGTCTTCTTCGCCAGCATGATGCCCATCTCGCACCACCCATTTGCCATTGACCAGTACATCGCGTACTTGCCGATCACCACCGGCAAATAGCCAGCGGTTGAGAATTCCATCCTCACTGGCCGTCGCCAAGTACGGGTCGCTACCGTCCAGCACTATCCAGTCCGCACGCTTGCCCACTTGCAATCGACCAATCGGCTGGCCCAGCGCTTGTGCGCCACCGTCCAGCGCAGCATCGAACAGCGTGCGACCCACCATCGGCTGATCGCTGCGATATAGGCGGTTGCGCCGTTGATCGCGCAGGCGCTGGCCATATTCCAGCCAACGCAGTTCTTCCACCACGCTCAGTGACACATGGCTGTCGGAACCGATGCCCATGCGGCCGCCCTGAGCGAGGAAGTCCACCGCCGGAAAAATCCCATCGCCCAGGTTGGCTTCGGTGGTCAGGCACAAACCGGCAATCGCTCGGCTGTTTGCCATGCGGGTGACTTCATCGGCATCGGCATGGGTGGCATGCACCAGGCACCAGCGATCATCCACCTCGACGTTGTCATACAGCCACTGCAACGGGCGCTTGCCGCTCCAGGCCAGGCAATCGTCGACTTCCTTTTGCTGTTCGGCGATGTGGATATGCACCGGGCAGTTTTTGTCACTGGCGCCCAGCACGGTATGGATTTGTTCGGGGGTTACGGCGCGCAGGGAGTGGAAGCACAGGCCCAGTTGCTGCGCCGGTTGTGCCGCCAGAATGGGCTGCAGGCGTGCTTGCAGGTTCAAGTAGTGTTCCGTGCTGTTGATAAACCGTCGCTGGCCTTCATTCGGCGCTTGGCCACCAAAACCCGCGTGGGTGTAGAGCACCGGCAGCAAGGTCAGGCCGATCCCACTGCTGGCGGCCGCCTGGCTGATCTGGCGGGACAGCTCCGTACGGTCGGCATAGGGCTGGCCGCTGAGATCGTGGTGCACGTAATGAAACTCGGCCACCGAGGTGTAGCCGGCCTTGAGCATTTCGATATACAGCTGACGGGCGATGACCTGTAACTGCTCGGGGTTGATCTTGCCGACCATGCGGTACATCAAGTCGCGCCAGGTCCAGAAGCTGTCATTGGGGTTGCCGGCCACTTCGGCCAAGCCCGCCATGGCGCGCTGGAAGGCATGGGAATGCAGGTTCGGCATGCCCGCCAACACCGGACCCCTGAGCCGTTCCGCGCCATCTGCACTGGCATTGGGCTCAACCTTTGTCAGCAAACCATCGGCGCTGACTTCAAGACGTACATCGTTGGCCCATCCATTAGGCAGCAGTGCGCGTTCGGCAAAGAAAGCGGACATGATCAAGGCACCCCGGTCGTGTGTTTATTTGTATATACATATACAGACGTTTGCCTGCTCGGTAAACTCCGGCAATCTATGCATCTTTTTCCCCTGCAAGGATTCCCTGTGCCGACTCCGCCCGCCAACTCTTCGCTGGCTGCCCACATGGACGAAAGTCCGGCGCCCTTGTATGCCCGCGTCAAACAGATGATCAGCCAGCAGATCCTCAACGGCAACTGGCCGCCCCATTACCGCGTGCCGTCGGAAAGCGAGCTGGTCAGCGAGTTGGGCTTCAGCCGCATGACTATCAACCGCGCCCTGCGCGAGCTGACCGCCGAAGGCTTGTTGGTGCGTATGCAAGGCGTGGGTACCTTCGTGGCCGAGCCCAAGAGCCAGTCGGCCCTGTTTGAAGTGCACAACATCGCCGATGAAATCGCCTCCCGTGGGCATCGGCACACTTGCCAGGTCATCACCCTGGGCGAAGAAGCTGCTGGTTCCGAGCGCGCCGTCGCCTTGGAAATGCGCGAAGGCGGGCGGGTGTTCCACTCGTTGATCGTGCATTACGAGAACGACATTCCTGTGCAAATCGAAGACCGTTTCGTCAACGCCCTGGTCGCGCCGGAATACCTACAGCAGGACTTCACCCAGCAAACCCCGTATGCCTATTTGAACCAGGTCGCGCCGTTGACTGAGGGTGAGCATGTGGTTGAGGCGATTCTCGCCGATGCCGCCGAGTGCAAGTTGTTGCAGATCGAGCCGAGCGAGCCGTGCCTGTTGATTCGCCGACGCACCTGGTCGGGTCGCCAGCCGGTGACTGCGGCGCGGTTGATCCACCCCGGTTCCCGTCACAGCCTCGAAGGACGCTTCAGTAAATGAGTGAGATCAACGTCTGGCGCGCCGCCGACTACGTGCGCATGCCGTGGAAGAACGGCGGCGGCAGTACCGAAGAAATCAGTCGCGACGCCGGCACCGGCCTGGAGGGCTTTGGCTGGCGTTTGTCGATTGCCGATATCGCCGAGTCGGGTGGGTTTTCCACCTTCGCCGGTTACCAGCGCGTGATTACGGTGATCAAAGGCGCCGGCATGGTGCTGACCGTAGACGGTGAGGAGCAGCGCGGGTTGTTACCGTTGCAGCCGTTCGCGTTCAAGGGCGAAAGCCAGGTGTCATGCCGTTTGATCACCGGGCCGATTCGCGACTTCAATCTGATCTATTCGCCCGAGCGTTACCATGCACGCTTGCAGTGGATGGATGGCGTGCAGCAGTTTTTCAGTACTGCGCAGACGGTGCTGGTTTTCAGCGTGGCGGACGAAGTGAAGGTGCTGGGCGAGAAGCTCGGCCACCACGATTGCCTGCAAGTGGACGGTAACACTGAACTGCTGGAAATATCGGTCACAGGCCGCTGCTGCATCATCGAACTGACCGCACGCGGTTAAAAACTGTGGGGCTTGCCTGCGATAGCGGTGTATCAGCCTAGGATGTGCTGACTGACACACCGCTATCGTAGGCAAGCCAGCTCCCACATTTGTTTGTGCGCTGTTCCCAAGACCGCGCACCAATTTG
The DNA here is from genome assembly GCF_021605325.1 of Pseudomonas sp. PA-7-1E. Lineage (NCBI taxonomy): Bacteria > Pseudomonadati > Pseudomonadota > Gammaproteobacteria > Pseudomonadales > Pseudomonadaceae > Pseudomonas > Pseudomonas sp. PA-7-1E. The sequence goes on along the minus strand of NZ_WKFA01000004.1, from coordinate 198,037 downwards.
TTACCGAACGCCCCAGCGTGACGCAAAGCCACGCTGTCGTGACAAATCCTCTTTGCTGTAAAACGCCTCCGTAAGAAATTTCATCAAACCTCCAAGCCTTGATTATCAAGGCTTGCGCGCGCCTTTGGAAAAAATCTGCGAGGCTCATTTCAAAAGTTGGCCGCTCGATTGCATATGCTTGTACATACAAGTAAAGATGTGTGCGTAAGACTTCGCACCATCCATGTTCGCGCATCGATCGCCGAGGAGTCCTAGCTGTGACCAAGCCTACAAAATACCGTGACGTCGAAATCCGCGCCGCCCGCGGTAACAAGCTCACCGCCAAAAGCTGGCTGACCGAAGCGCCGCTGCGCATGCTGATGAACAACCTCGACCCACAAGTGGCCGAGAACCCCAAAGAACTGGTGGTGTACGGCGGTATCGGCCGTGCGGCGCGCAACTGGGAGTGCTACGACCAGATCGTCGAGAGCCTCACCAATCTGAACGACGACGAAACCCTGCTGGTGCAATCCGGTAAGCCGGTCGGCGTGTTCAAGACCCACAGCAACGCCCCGCGCGTGTTGATTGCCAACTCCAACCTGGTACCGCACTGGGCCAGTTGGGAGCATTTCAACGAACTGGATGCCAAGGGCCTGGCCATGTACGGCCAGATGACCGCCGGCAGCTGGATCTACATCGGCAGCCAGGGCATCGTTCAAGGCACCTACGAAACCTTCGTGGAAGCCGGCCGCCAGCATTACAACAGCGACCTGACCGGTCGCTGGGTGCTCACCGCCGGCCTCGGCGGCATGGGCGGCGCGCAGCCACTGGCCGCGACCCTGGCCGGCGCCTGCTCGCTGAACATCGAGTGCCAGCAAGTCAGCATCGACTTCCGCCTGAGCAGCCGCTACGTCGACGAGCAGGCCACCGACCTCGACGACGCCCTGGCGCGTATCGCCAAGTACACCAAGGAAGGCAAGGCCATCTCCATCGCCCTGCTGGGCAACGCCGCAGAGATCCTGCCGGAACTGGTCAAGCGCGGCGTGCGCCCGGACATGGTCACCGACCAGACCAGCGCCCACGACCCACTCAACGGCTACCTGCCGGCCGGCTGGACCTGGGACGAATACCGCGCTCGCGCCAAGACCGAGCCGGCCGCCGTGATCAAGGCCGCCAAGCAGTCGATGGCCGTCCACGTCAAAGCCATGCTCGAATTCCAGAAGCAAGGCATCCCGACCTTCGACTACGGCAACAACATCCGCCAGATGGCCCAGGAAGAGGGCGTGGAAAACGCGTTCGACTTCCCAGGTTTCGTACCGGCTTACATCCGCCCACTGTTCTGCCGTGGCATCGGCCCGTTCCGTTGGGCGGCGCTGTCCGGCGACCCGCAAGACATCTACAAGACCGACGCCAAAGTCAAAGAACTGATCCCGGACGATGCCCACCTGCACAACTGGCTGGACATGGCCCGCGAGCGCATCAGCTTCCAGGGCCTGCCGGCACGTATCTGCTGGGTCGGCCTGGGCCAGCGTGCCAAGTTGGGCCTGGCGTTCAACGAAATGGTGCGCAGCGGCGAGCTGTCCGCGCCGGTCGTGATCGGCCGTGATCACCTGGACTCCGGCTCGGTCGCCAGCCCGAACCGCGAAACCGAAGCCATGCAGGACGGCTCCGACGCTGTGTCCGACTGGCCACTGCTCAACGCCTTGCTCAACACCGCGAGCGGCGCCACCTGGGTCTCGCTGCACCATGGTGGCGGCGTGGGCATGGGCTTCTCCCAGCACTCGGGGATGGTGATTGTGTGCGACGGTACTGACGAAGCGGCCGAGCGGATTGCCCGCGTGCTGCACAACGACCCGGCGACCGGGGTGATGCGTCATGCGGATGCGGGTTACCAGATCGCTGTCGACTGCGCCAAGGAACAAGGCCTGAACCTGCCGATGATCAAGTAACTCAATGTGGGGTGGGCTTGTGTGGCGAGCAAGCTTGCTTGCGCTGGGGTGCGAAGCAGCCCCAAAAAGCCGGCTCCAGCTTCGCTGTCGAACGGGAGCAAGCTCCCTCGCCACAGCAAGCCAGCTCCCACAGAAGAGCAAGATGCATACAAAACAATCCATCAGAGGTTGAACAACATGGCTGCAAACGACACCACCCCGTTGATCGAGAAACGTTCGATCGACTACATCCCGGAAGCGGAAAGACATGGTCGTCTATTCAGTCAATTCACCCTGTGGATGGGTGCCAACCTGCAGATCACTGCGATTGTCACCGGGGCGTTGGCCGTGGTGCTGGGCGGTGATGTGTTCTGGTCGTTGATCGGCTTGCTCATCGGTCAACTGATCGGCGGTGGCGTCATGGCGCTGCATGCGGCGCAAGGGCCCAAGCTTGGCCTGCCGCAGATGATTTCCAGCCGGGTGCAGTTCGGCGTGTATGGGGCGGCCATTCCGATTGTGCTGGTGTGCTTGATGTACCTGGGTTTCACCGCCACCGGTACCGTGCTGTCGGGCCAGGCGCTGGGCCAGTTGTTCGGGGTCAGCGACAGCGTCGGCATCCTGATCTTCGCCAGTGTCATCGTGCTGGTCACGGTGCTGGGTTACCGAGTGATCCACTTCATCGGCCGGGTTGCCAGCCTGATTGGCGTGGTTGCCTTTGTGTACCTGTTCAGCCGCCTGATGAGCCAGACCGACGTTGGCGCGCTCCTGCAGATCCGCCACTTCAGCTGGAGCAGTTTTCTGCTGGCCGTGTCGCTGGCGGCCTCCTGGCAGATTGCGTTCGGCCCTTACGTGGCGGATTACTCGCGTTACCTGCCGAGCCACACGTCATCGGTTAAAACCTTTCTCGCTGCTGGCGCAGGTTCGGTCATCGGGGCCCAAGTGGCGATGGTCCTCGGCGTGTTTGCCGCGGCCATGTCCAACGGGCAGTTTGCCGGTCACGAGGTGGCGTACATCGTTGGCTTGAGCGGCACGGGGGCCACCGCTGCGTTGCTGTATTTCAGCATCGCGTTCGGCAAGGTCACCATCTCGACGCTCAATTCCTACGGCAGCTTCATGTGCATCGCCACTATCATCAGCGGCTTTCGTGGGCGTCTGGAGGTCACGCGTCTGCAGCGTCTGGTGTTCGTGTTGATGATCGTCGGCACGGCCACGCTGATCGCGTTGCTCGGCCAGCATTCGTTCCTCGGTGCATTCAAGTCGTTCATCCTGTTCCTGTTGGCGTTCTTTACGCCCTGGAGCGCGATCAACCTGGTGGATTACTACTGCATCACCCGCGAGCGTTATGACGTGCCGGCGCTGGCCGATCCGAACGGTCGCTACGGCCGCTGGAACCTGCTGGGCATCAGCGTCTATGTGTTCGGCGTACTGGTGCAGTTGCCGTTCATCTCCACCAAGTTCTACACCGGCCCCCTGGTGGCCGCGCTGGGTGATGTGGATATCTCCTGGATCATCGGCCTGGTACTGCCGGCGGCCCTGTATTACGTGTGTGCGAAAAAATGGCACGGCACGGTACCCGATCACCTGATCCTGCCAAAAGAGCAGGGCGCTTCACCCATAACAAACGAGCTGGCTGCACAAGCCTGATGGGACGTGGACAGGGCAGGACGCCTACTGACTGCCGTAATCCATTTCAAGATTGGGAGCGTCACAACAATGACTATGAATAAGACCTTGCTGGCTACTTTGTTCGCGGCTGGCGTGCTGGCAAGTGCCGGCGCCCAGGCGGCCGGTTGGTGCGAGTCGGGTAAACCGGTGAAATTCGCCGGCCTGAATTGGGAAAGCGGCATGTTGCTCACCGACATCCTGCAAACCGTGCTGGAAAAAGGCTACGACTGCAAAACCGACAGCTTGCCGGGCAATTCCATCACCATGGAAAACGCCCTGGGCAGCAACGACATCCAAGTGTTCGCCGAGGAGTGGGTAGGCCGCAGCGAGGTCTGGAACAAAGCCGAGAAGGCCGGAAAAGTCGTGGGCGTCGGGGCTCCGGTAGTCGGCGCGGTCGAAGGTTGGTACGTGCCGCGCTATGTGATCGAAGGCGACGCCAAGCGCAAGCTGGAAGCCAAGGCCCCGGACCTGAAAAGCATCGCCGACCTGGCCAAATACGCCTCGGTGTTCAAGGACCAGGAAGAGCCGTCCAAAGGCCGCTTCTACAACTGCCCGGCCGGCTGGACCTGCGAGCTGGACAACAGCGAAATGCTCAAGAGCTACGGCCTGGAAAGCACCTACACCAACTTCCGCCCGGGCACCGGCCCGGCGCTGGATGCGGCGGTGCTGTCGAGCTACAAGCGCGGCGAGCCGATCCTGTTCTACTACTGGTCACCCACACCGCTGATGGGCCAGGTCGACCTGGTCAAGTTGGAAGAGAAGCCCGGCGTGGACAAAACCGTGAGCATCAAGGTCGGCCTCTCCAAGACTTTCCACGAACAAGCCCCGGAGCTGGTGGCCGTGCTGGAAAAGGTCAACCTGCCCATCGACCTGCTGAACCAGAACCTGGGCCGCATGGCCAAGGAGCGGATCGAGTCGCCGAAACTGGCGAAAATATTCCTCAAGGAACATCCTGAAGTCTGGCACGCCTGGGTGAGCGAAGACGCAGCCAAGAAAATCGACGCGGCCTTGTAGGTCAAGTGTGCACGGCTACCCTCAAGGGTGGCCGGGCGGCTGGCCACAACCCACTGGATCGAGAGCACGATATGTTTCCTGAGAGCTTTACCTTTTCCATCGCCGACTGGGTCAACGGTTGGGTGGACGCACTGGTCACCAACTACGGCGATGTGTTCCGGCACATCTCCGATACGCTGCTGTGGGCCATCGTCAACCTGGAAGGCCTGCTGCGCGCAGCGCCCTGGTGGCTGATGCTGGCCATCGTCGGGGGCATCGCCTGGCACGCCACACGCAAGGTGGTGACCACGGCGGTGATCGTCGGTTTGCTGTTCCTGGTGGGCGCCGTTGGCCTGTGGGACAAGCTGATGCAAACCCTGGCATTGATGATGGTGGCCACGGTGATTTCGGTGTTGATCGGCATCCCCCTGGGTATCTTGTCGGCGCGCAGTAATCGCCTGCGTTCGGTGCTGATGCCGCTGCTGGACATCATGCAAACCATGCCCAGCTTCGTGTACCTGATCCCGGTGCTGATGCTGTTCGGCCTGGGCAAGGTCCCGGCGATTTTCGCTACGGTGATCTACGCCGCGCCGCCGCTGATTCGCCTGACAGACCTGGGTATTCGCCAGGTCGATGGCGAGGTCATGGAAGCCATCAACGCCTTCGGCGCCAACCGCTGGCAGCAACTGTTCGGCGTGCAATTGCCGCTGGCGCTGCCAAGCATCATGGCCGGGATCAACCAGACCACCATGATGGCGCTGTCGATGGTGGTGATCGCCTCGATGATCGGTGCCCGTGGCTTGGGTGAAGACGTGCTCGTCGGCATCCAGACCCTCAACGTTGGCCGTGGCCTTGAAGCCGGGCTGGCGATCGTGATTCTTGCAGTGGTCATCGACCGCATTACCCAGGCTTATGGCCGCCCACGGCATGAGGCGAGCAAATGACGACTGTCAGCAAAATCGAAGTCAAAAACGTCTTCAAGATTTTCGGCGCACGCGCCCAGGATGCGCTGGCCATGGTCGGCCAGGGCAAGACCAAAGACCAGGTACTGGCCGAGACCGGTTGCGTGGTCGGTGTGAATGACCTGTCCCTGAGCATCGGCACCGGTGAGATCTTTGTGATCATGGGCTTGTCGGGTTCGGGCAAATCCACCCTGGTGCGCCACTTCAACCGCCTGATCGACCCCACCAGCGGCGCGATCCTGGTGGATGGCGAAGACATCCTGCAACTGGACATGGAAGCCCTGCGCCAATTCCGTCGGCACAAGATCAGCATGGTGTTCCAGAGCTTCGGCCTGCTGCCGCACAAGAGCGTGCTCGACAACGTTGCCTACGGCCTGAAAGTGCGTGGCGAAACCAAGCAAGTCTGCGCCGAACGTGCGTTGCACTGGATCGAAACCGTGGGCCTCAAAGGCTACGAAAACAAATACCCCCACCAGCTGTCCGGTGGCATGCGCCAGCGCGTGGGCCTGGCCCGCGCCTTGGCGGCCGACACCGACATCATCCTGATGGACGAAGCCTTCAGCGCCCTCGACCCGTTGATCCGCGCCGAGATGCAGGATCAGTTGCTCGAGCTGCAAAAGACCCTGCACAAGACCATCGTGTTCATCACCCACGACCTCGACGAGGCCGTGCGCATCGGCAACCGCATTGCGATCCTCAAGGACGGCAAGCTGATTCAGGTCGGCACCCCGCGAGAGATTCTGCACTCGCCGGCGGATGAGTATGTGGACCGCTTTGTTCAGCGGCGGGCAGCGGTGGTCTGATCCGGGCTTGAACGTTCTCACGCTCCGCGTGGGAACGCATTTCGTGACGCTCCGCGTCACTTGGGGGGACGCAGAGCGTCCCAGGCGGCGTACCCACGCAGAGCGTGGGAACGATCAATGCTGCCTAAGAATTGAAGAAGGTATGAAGATGTCCCAGGCAACCAAAATCATCATCGCCGACACCCCCATGCGCTGGCAGGACGTCACCGCCGTCGCCCGCCACGGCGCCATGCTCGAACTGTCGGGCCACGCCTGGGCGCGTATCGACAATGCCCAGGCCATCGTGCAGCGCATCGTCGCCAGCGGCGAGCGTGCCTATGGTGTCAACACCGGCCTGGGCGCGTTGTGCAACGTCTCGCTCAAGACCGAGCAACTGAGCCAACTGTCGCGCAATACGCTGTTGAGCCACGCCTGCGGCGTCGGCCCGGTGCTCAGCGATGAGCAAACCCGTGCGATCATCTGCGCGGCGATCATCAACTACAGCCACGGCAAATCCGGCCTGCATCCGCAGGTGGTGCACGCGCTGCTGGCGCTGCTCAACCACGGCATCACCCCGCAAGTACCGTCCCAAGGCTCGGTGGGGTATCTGACCCACATGGCCCATATCGGCGTGGCCCTGCTGGGCGTTGGTAATGTGAGTTATCGCGGCCAGATCGTCACGGCGCAACACGCGTTGCAGGCTGAAGGCGTGCAGCCGGTGGTGCTCGGCGCCAAAGACGGCCTGTGCCTGGTCAATGGCACGCCGTGCATGACCGGCCTGAGCTGCCTGGCCCTGGCCGACGCGCATCACTTGCTGCAGTGGGCCGACGTGATCGGTGCCATGAGCTTCGAAGCCCAGCGCGGCCAGATCGACGCCTTTGACGAAGAAATCATTGCTCTCAAACCGCATCCTGGCATGCAGCACGTAGGTATCAACCTGCGTGCCCTGCTCGATGGCAGTGAGGTGATTGCCAGCAGCAAGGGTATTCGCACCCAGGACGCCTTGAGCATTCGCTCGATCCCGCAGATTCACGGCGCGGCCCGCGACCAGGTGGAACACGCCACGCGCCAGATCGAGACCGAACTCAACAGCGCCACCGACAACCCGCTGGTGCTGGGCACCCCAGACAGCTACCGCGTGGTGTCCCAGGCCAACCCCCACGGACAGTCCGTCGCGTTGGCGGCCGACATGCTCGCCATCGCCATGGCCGAGATCGGTTCGGTGGCCGAGCGTCGCCTGGACCGCCTGGTCAACCCGCATGTCAGCGGCCTGCCTGCCTTCCTGGTGAGTAACCCGGGCGTCAACTCCGGAATGATGATCGTGCAGTACGTCGCCGCGTCCTTGTGCGGGCAGAACCGCCAGTTGGCGCAACCGGCCGTGCTCGACAACTTCGTCACCTCGGGCCTGCAGGAAGACCACTTGAGCATGGGCACCAACGCCGCGCTCAAGTTGCACCAGGTGCTGGCCAACGTCACCCAGATTCTTGCCATCGAGTACCTGCTGGCGGCCCAGGCTTTCGAGTTTCTCAAGGACCAGCGCTTCGGCGCCGGTACCGACCGCGCCTGGCGTTTGCTGCGCGAAGTGGTCCCTGCGTATGAACAGGACCGCTGGCTGGCGCCGGATATTGCCGCCGCTGCCCAATTGCTTAAAGACACTGCTTTACCGAATTTGCACTGAACACCTAAGAACAATTCACAAGGAGTATGAATGTGACTGCGCTAAACCTGATTCCAGGCCAACTGAGCCTCGCCCAACTGCGTGCCATCTACCAGCAGCCAGTAACCCTCAGCCTGGATGACAGCGCCTCGGCCCAGATCGAAGCCAGCGTTGCCTGTGTGGAGCAGATTCTCGCCGAGAACCGCACCGCCTACGGCATCAACACCGGTTTTGGCCTGTTGGCATCGACCCGCATCGCCAGCGAAGACCTGGAAAACCTCCAGCGTTCGCTGGTGCTGTCCCACGCCGCCGGCGTCGGTGAGCCGATCAGCGATGCACTGGTGCGACTGGTCATGGTGCTCAAGGTCAACAGCCTGAGCCGTGGCTTCTCCGGGATTCGTCGCCAGGTGATCGACGCGCTGATCGCGCTGATCAACGCCGAGGTGTACCCGCACATTCCGCTCAAGGGGTCAGTGGGTGCTTCCGGTGACCTGGCGCCGCTGGCGCACATGTCCCTGGTACTGCTTGGCGAAGGCAAGGCGCGTTACAAGGGCGAATGGCTGGAAGCCACCGAGGCACTGAAAATCGCCGGCCTCACGCCGCTGACCCTGGCCGCCAAAGAAGGCCTGGCGCTGCTCAACGGCACCCAGGTGTCCACGGCCTATGCCCTGCGTGGCCTGTTCGAAGGCGAAGACCTGTTCGCCGCTGCCCTCGCTTGCGGCGGCCTCACTGTGGAAGCGGTACTGGGTTCGCGTTCGCCGTTCGATGCGCGTATTCATGCGGCGCGTGGCCAGCGTGGCCAGATCGACTCGGCAGCGGCCTATCGTGACCTGCTCGGTGAGAGCAGCCAGGTGTCCCAATCGCACCAGAACTGCGACAAGGTTCAAGACCCGTATTCCCTGCGTTGCCAGCCACAGGTAATGGGCGCGTGCCTGACTCAATTGCGCCAGGCCGCCGAGGTGCTGGTGGTAGAAGCCAACGCAGTGTCGGATAACCCGTTGGTCTTTGCCGCCGAAGGCGATGTGATTTCCGGTGGCAACTTCCACGCCGAACCCGTAGCCATGGCCGCCGATAACATGGCGCTGGCCATTGCCGAAATCGGCTCCCTGAGCGAGCGCCGGATCTCGTTGATGATGGACAAGCACATGTCGCAACTGCCGCCGTTTCTGGTGGGCAATGGCGGGGTGAACTCCGGCTTCATGATCGCCCAGGTGACCGCCGCCGCGCTCGCCAGCGAGAACAAGGCGCTGGCCCATCCCCATAGCGTCGACAGCTTGCCGACTTCGGCCAACCAGGAAGACCACGTGTCCATGGCCCCGGCTGCGGGCAAGCGTTTGTGGGAAATGGCCGAGAACACCCGGGGCATCCTCGCGGTGGAATGGCTCGCGGCGTGCCAGGGCCTGGACCTGCGCGACGGCCTGAAGACCTCGCCCAAGCTGGAAAAAGCCCGTGGCATCCTGCGCGACAAGGTGGCGTTCTATGACAAGGACCGCTTCTTCGCCCCGGACATCAACGCCGCCAGCGAACTGCTCGCCAGCCGCTGCCTGAATGAGCTGGTGCCGGCCAAGTTGCTGCCAAGCCTCTGACCGGGACTCGGTCTGTGCCTGATCATTCCCACGCTCCGCGTGGGAATGCATCCTGTGACGCTCTGCGTCACCGCTCTAAAAGCGGACGCGGAGCGTCCAGGTCGGAGTTCCCACGCCGAGCGTGGGAGCGATCTTCTCCTCATAAGAATAATTAGGGACGAGAAATGCACCAGCCAGAAAAAGGTTTGAAACGCGGGCTCAACGCCCGACATATTCGCTTCATGGCCCTCGGTTCCGCGATCGGCACCGGGCTGTTCTATGGCTCCGCCTCCGCCATCCAGATGGCCGGTCCTGCCGTGCTGCTGGCCTACCTGATCGGCGGCGCTGCTGTATTCATGGTGATGCGCGCCCTCGGTGAGATGGCCGTGCACAACCCGGTGTCTGGCTCCTTCGGCCACTACGCCAGCACCTACCTGGGGCCCATGGCCGGGTTTATCCTCGGCTGGACCTACGCCTTTGAAATGATCATCGTCTGCCTCGCCGACGTCACCGCGTTCGGCATCTACATGGGCTTCTGGTTTCCCGAAGTGGCCCGTTGGGTCTGGGTGCTGGGCATCGTATTCCTGATCGGCGGCCTGAACCTGTGCAACGTCAAAGTCTTTGGCGAGATGGAGTTCTGGCTGTCGTTGCTCAAGGTCGGTGCCATTGTGGCGATGATCCTCGGCGGTTTTGGCATCATGCTGTTTGGTATTCACTCGGCAGGCGAAACCCAGGCCAGTGGCTTGAGCAATCTGTGGGCCCACGGCGGCTTCATGCCCAACGGCATCGGTGGGCTGATCGCCTCGTTTGCGGTGGTGATGTTTGCCTTTGGTGGCATCGAAATCATCGGCATCACCGCCGGTGAAGCCAAGGACCCACAGCGGGTGATCCCCAAGGCGATCAACGCTGTGCCGCTGCGTATCCTGCTGTTCTACGTGCTCACCCTGTTCGTGTTGATGGCCATCTACCCGTGGCCGCAGATCGGCAGCCAGGGCAGCCCGTTCGTGCAGATCTTCAGCAACCTGGGGATTGGCTCGGCGGCGACCATCCTCAACATCGTGGTGATCTCGGCGGCGGTGTCGGCGATCAACAGCGACATTTTCGGCGCCGGGCGCATGATGTACGGCCTGGCTCAACAAGGGCAGGCGCCCAAGGGCTTCGCGCAATTGTCCAAACAAGGCGTGCCATGGATGACCGTGGTGGTCATGGGCGCCGCCTTGCTCGGCGGTGTGGTACTCAACTACCTGATCCCGGAAAACGTGTTCCTGCTGATCGCCTCGATTGCCACCTTCGCCACCGTGTGGGTATGGCTGATGATCCTGTTTACCCAGGTCGCCATGCGCCGCTCGATGACCAAGGCGCAGATCGCCGAACTGAAATTCCCGGTACCGTTCTGGCCTTATGCGCCGGCGGCGGCCATTGTGTTCATGCTGTTTGTGTTTGGTGTACTCGGTTACTTCCCGGATACCCAGGCGGCGTTGATGGTAGGCGCCGTGTGGATCGTGCTGCTGATCATCGCCTACTGGCTGTGGGTCAAGCCTGCCGCCGGGCAAACGGCCAAGGTCGATTACGACCCGGTTTTGTCTCATCGATAACTTAGGGAGGCGTTGATGAAAACGCTTTGGCAACACTGCCACGTCGCAACCATGGCCAACGGCAAATACTCGATCATCGAGGATGCCGCCATGGTGACTGCCGGCTCGCTCATCGAGTGGGTCGGCCCCCGCAGCCAGGCGCCAACCGCGGATTACGCCCAGGTGCATGACCTGCAAGGCGCGTGGGTCACTCCCGGGCTGATCGATTGCCACACCCATACGGTGTTCGGTGGCAATCGCAGCGGCGAATTCGAGCAGCGCCTCGAAGGTGTCAGCTACGCCGAGATCGCGGCCAAGGGCGGCGGCATTGCCAGCACTGTGCGCGCAACCCGTGCGGCGAGCGAAGATGAGCTGTTCTTGTGCGCTGAAAAGCGCCTGCGCAGTTTGCTGCGTGACGGCGTGACCACGGTGGAAATCAAGTCCGGCTACGGCCTGGACCTGGCCAACGAACGCAAGATGTTGCGCGTGGTCCGGCGCCTGGGTGAAGCGCTGCCGGTCAGCGTGCGCGCCACCTGCCTGGCCGCCCACGCGTTACCGCCGGAGTACAAGGACCGCGCCGACGATTACATCGAGCACATCTGCAGCCAGATGCTGCCGGCCCTGGCCGCTGAGGGGTTGGTGGATGCGGTCGATGCCTTCTGTGAATACCTGGCATTTTCCCCCGAGCAGGTTGAGCGGGTATTCAAGGTCGCCCAGCAACTTGGCTTGCCGGTGAAGCTGCACGCCGAGCAACTCTCGTCGTTGCATGGCTCAAGCCTGGCGGCGCGCTACCACGCGTTGTCGGCCGACCACCTGGAATTCATGACTGAAGAAGACGCCATCGCCATGGCTGCGGCCGGTACCGTCGCCGTGCTATTGCCGGGCGCGTTCTACTTCCTGCGTGAAACCCAGTTGCCGCCCATGGACGCCCTGCGCAAACACGGCGTGAAGATCGCCATCGCCAGCGACCTCAACCCCGGCACATCACCGGCGCTGTCGGTGCGGCTGATGCTGAACATGGCCTGCACCCTGTTCCGCATGACCCCGGAAGAAGCCCTGGCCGGCGCCACGCAACACGCGGCCACCGCGTTGGGCCTGGGCGATACCCATGGTTCCCTGGAAGTGGGCAAGGTCGCGGATTTTGTCGCCTGGCAGATCGATCGCCCCGCCGACCTGGCCTACTGGCTGGGTGGCGAACTGGATAAACGCGTCGTGCGCCACGGCGTCGACGTCACTGTTTGAGAGGATGCAGTTGTGGATAAGGTTCTGACATTCAAACAAGGCCGCGTGCCGCTGCTGATCAGCATGCCCCACGCCGGCCTGCGGCTCACCCCTGCGGTCGAGGCCGGGTTGATCCCCGAGGCGCAAAGCCTGCCGGATACCGATTGGCATATCCCGCTGTTGTATGACTTTGCCGAAGAGCTGGGCGCCAGCACCCTGGCGGCGGAGTACTCGCGGTTTGTCATCGACCTCAACCGGCCCTCCGACAACGCGCCGCTGTATGCCGGTGCTACTACCGGCCTGTACCCAGAGACGCTGTTCGATGGCGTGCCGTTGTTCCGTGAAGGGCAAACGCCCTCCGACGAAGAGCGGGCCAGCTACCTGCAAAAAATCTGGGGGCCGTACCACCGCCAACTGCAAGAAGAACTGGCACGCCTCAAGGCCGAGTTCGGTTATGCGTTGCTGTTCGATGCGCACTCGATCCGCTCGTTGATCCCGCACCTGTTCGACGGCAAATTGCCGGACTTCAATCTGGGCACCTTCAACGGCGCTGCATGCGACCCGCAGCTGGCCAGCCAGTTGGAAGCCATCTGCGCTCAGCATCCGCAATATACCCATGTGCTGAACGGGCGCTTCAAGGGCGGCCATATCACCCGTCACTACGGCAACCCGGCGCAGGATATTCATGCGGTGCAGCTGGAGTTATGCCAGAGCACCTATATGGAAGAGTTCGAGCCGTTCCGTTATCGCCATGATTTGGCCGAGCCGACGCAGGTGGTGTTGAGGCAGTTGCTGGAAGGGCTGTTGGCTTGGGGGCAGAAGCACTACCGGTAATTGTTGGTGCTGCTGCAATAGCTTTCGCGAGCAAGCCCGCTTGACCGCGCTCTATCATGAGAATGCGCTCGAAATGTGGGAGCTGGCTTGCCTGCGACAACGGGGGTTCAGCAACACTTTTATCAACTGACACACCGCCATCCCGGCAAAGGGCTGGCCCACGGTTGTTTGCGGGCACGCGGCCAGGTGCCGGAGGTGGATCGGCTGTATGACTATCTGCTTGGTTACCTGAGGCGCGAACTGCTGACACAGGTCTAAGTGCTCAAGGACATGCTCATTGCACAATTCGGGTTTATGATGCCAGACGGCAAAATAATAGACGTCCCCCCAGGGATGAACCCGACACCCTACGGAGCACGCAATGCAGACTTGGTACCCGCAGATCAAACCCTACGCCCGGCACGATCTGGCTGTCGATGACACCCACACCCTGTACGTCGATGAAAGTGGCTCCCCCGAAGGCTTGCCTGTCGTGTTCATCCATGGAGGCCCCGGCTCCGGTTGCGACGCCCAGAGCCGCTGCTATTTCGACCCGAACCTCTACCATATTGTCACCTTCGACCAGCGTGGCTGCGGCCGCTCTACGCCAAGGGCCAGTCTCGAGAACAACACCACCTGGGATCTGGTCGCCGACCTTGAGCGCATCCGCGAGCACCTGGGCATCGACAAATGGGTGCTGTTCGGCGGTTCCTGGGGTTCGACCCTGGCCCTGGCCTACGCGCAAACCCACCCCGAGCGCGTGCATGGCCTGATCGTGCGCGGCATCTTCCTCGCCCGCCCGCAGGATATTCGCTGGTTCTACCAGGAGGGCGCGAGCCGCCTGTTCCCGGACTACTGGCAGGACTATGTGGCACCCATCCCGGTGGAAGAGCGCCACGATATGATTGCCGCTTACCACAAGCGCCTGACCGGCAACGACCAGATCGCCCAGATGCATGCGGCCAAAGCCTGGTCGGGCTGGGAAGGCCGTATGTTGGGCCTGTGCCCGAGCCCGCAGCATGTGGAACGGTTTTCCGAGCCGCAGCGCGCCTTGTCCATCGCACGTATCGAATGCCATTACTTCACCAACAACTCCTTCCTGGAACCCAACCAGCTGATTCGCGATATGCACAAGATCGCCCATCTGCCTGGCGTCATCATCCATGGCCGCTACGATATGATCTGCACGCTGGATAACGCTTGGGAGCTGCATCAGGCCTGGCCCAACAGCGAGTTGCAGGTGATTCGCGAAGCAGGGCACGCGGCGTCCGAGCCGGGCATCACCGACGCACTGGTGCGTGCGACCGGCGAAATGGCCCGGCGCCTGCTCGACCTGCCGCCTGAAGAAGCATGAAGGGCTTGTTGCAGCGGGTGCGTGGCGCCCGGGTTGAGGTCGCAGGGGAGGTGATAGGCTCGATTGACCAGGGTTTGCTGGTGCTGGTGGCCGTCGAGCCTTCAGATATGCCCGAAAGCGCCGACAAACTGCTGCACAAGCTGCTTAACTATCGGGTGTTCAGTGACGAGGAGGGCAAGATGAACCTGTCCCTCAAGGACATCGGCGGCGGTTTGCTGCTGGTGTCGCAGTTCACCCTGGCGGCGGATACCAAAAGCGGGCTACGGCCCAGCTTCTCCACAGCGGCTCCTCCGGCCCTGGGAGCGGCGCTTTTTGAGCACTTGTTGTTACAAGCGCAACAATTGCATGGCAAGGTGGCGTCGGGGCGTTTTGGCGCGGATATGCAGGTGCACTTGGTCAATGATGGCCCTGTGACCTTCCTCTTACAGACATGAATGTATGAAAAACGACGTTAATGCCTAAAAACGCAGGGTTTCGCTACAAATACTTCACTGTCCCTGATGCGTTGTCTCGCGGGCTACTAGATAATCGCGCGCTACGGGGATCAGCGTTGTTTGGTCCATTTTTGACTTAGGTAGAGCCTTGTCCGACAACCGCATGGGGAATCATTTCGCCCCAGAGGAGTCGGAACATTGCTCGCCAACCTGGCATATAGATAGCTGGCCGTTGGTTTTTTGATCTGTTTTCGGCGAGGGTTGCTCGTGATTGTTAGTCCCTGTAATGCACCAAAATTGTCTGCCAAACGGTTACGAAACGCACTGGTGACGGGCTCTGCCCTGTTTTGCCTGTTCGGCGCGGGTCAACTGTGGGCGTTCAGTCTGGATGATGTGTCGGCCAAGGCAAAAGAGCTGGCTGGGCAGAAATACGAAGCTCCGCGCAGCAATTTGCCGAACGAATTCCGCGAAATGAAATTCGCTGACTACCAGAAGATTCGTTTCCGCAATGAAAAAGCCGAGTGGGCCGATCAGAACACCCCGTTCAAGCTGTCCTTCTATCACCAGGGGATGCATTTCGACACCCCGGTGAAAATCAACGAAGTCACCGCCGACAGCGTGCATGAAATCAAGTACGACCCGACGCGTTTCGATTTCGGCGACGTGAAATTTGATCCTAAAGCCACCGAACAGCTGGGTTACGCCGGTTTCCGTGTGCTTTTCCCGATCAACAAGGCCGACAAGCAAGACGAAATCATGACCATGCTCGGCGCCAGCTATTTCCGCGTCGTGGGCAAGGATCAGGTGTACGGCTTGTCTGCCCGTGGCATGGCGATCGACACCGCGTTGCCGTCTGGCGAAGAATTCCCGCGTTTCACCGAGTTCTGGATCGAGCGTCCAAAGCCGGGTGACAAGCATTTGGTGATTTTCGCGCTACTGGATTCGCCACGCGCCACTGGCGCTTATCGTCTGATCCTGCGCCCTGGCACCGACACCGTGGTGGACGTCAAATCCCAGATGTACCTGCGTGACAAGGTCAGCAAGCTGGGCGTTGCGCCGTTGACCTCGATGTTCCTGTTCGGCGCCAACCAGCCGTCCAAGGTCCTCAACTACCGTCGCGAGCTCCACGATTCCAGCGGCCTGTCGATTCACGCCGGCAATGGCGAGTGGATCTGGCGTCCGCTGAACAACCCTAAACACCTGTCGGTCAGCAACTTCAGCGTCGAGAACCCGCGTGGGTTCGGCCTGCTGCAACGTGGCCGCAACTTCAGCCACTACGAAGACCTGGACGACAACTACGACAAGCGCCCAAGCGCTTGGATCGAGCCTGAAGGTGACTGGGGCAAAGGCTCTGTCGACCTGGTCGAGATTCCGACCGCCGATGAGACCAACGACAACATCGTGGCCTTCTGGAGCCCGGCCGAGCTGCCGGAAGTCGGCAAGCCGCTGGACGTGGCTTACCGTCTGCACTGGACATTGGACGACGCGGCCTTCCATTCGCCGGACAGTGCCTGGGTCAAGCAGACCCTGCGTTCTACCGGTGACGTGAAGCAATCGAACCTGATCCGTCAGCCCGATGGCAGCGTGGCCTACCTGGTAGATTTCGAGGGCCCGTCCCTGAAGAAACTGCTGCCGGACGCTCCGGTACGTAGCCAGGTGAGCGTGGGTGATAACGCTGAACTGGTTGAAAACAGCGTGCGCTACAACGAACACACCAAAGGCTGGCGCCTGACCCTGCGTATGAAGATCAAGGACGCAAGCAAACCGACCGAAATGCGTGCGGCATTGGTGCAGGATATCGTGCAGCCTGAGCCTGAGTCGGTTTCCAACCATGTGCTCAAGGCCGACAAAGTCTTGGCCAAGCAGCATGAGAAGCAGGCCAAGAAAGACGCCAAGGACAAGGAAGCCAAACAGCCTGAGGCTGCCCCAGCCACACCGGAGCCGATCAAGACCGAGCAAGTCCTGACCGAAACCTGGAGCTATCAGTTGCCTGCCGATGAGTAATTCTCAAGTCAAGCCAGAGACTCTGTCCGAGTACCTGGCGCATCTACCCATGACGGCTGAGCAGCGCGCCGAGCTGGCGGGCTGCAAGTCCTTCAGCGAGCTGCACGAACGTCTGTCGTCCAAGACCTTCGACGCACCGACCGACGCTGCCCAAGCGTCGGTTGGCCGCCGCTTGACCCTCAACAGCGCCGAAGAGCTACAAGACGCCGAGATGCTGGCGCTCGATGCCAGCGGTCGTGTGTGCCTCAAGGCCACGCCGCCGATCCGTCGGACCAAAGTGGTGCCCGAGCCTTGGCGCACCAACATCCTGGTGCGCGGTTGGCGCCGGATGACCGGGCGCACCAACCCGCCCAAGCCACCGAAAGACGAGCGGGTGCTGCCGGCTGCGCGCTGGCGTACCGTGGGCTCGATCCGTCGTTACATCCTGTTGGTGCTAATGCTGGGCCAGACCATCGTGGCCGGCTGGTACATGAAAGGCATCATGCCGTACCAGGGCTGGTCGCTGGTCGACTTCGACGAAATTCGCAACCAGACCCTGCTGCAAACCGCTACCCAGGTACTGCCTTACGCGCTGCAAACCAGCATCCTGATCATGTTCGGGATTCTGTTCTGCTGGGTGTCGGCCGGTTTCTGGACTGCGCTCATGGGCTTCCTGGAGCTGCTGACCGGTCACGATAAATACCGCATTTCCGGTAAAAGTGCCGGTGACGAGCCGATTCCAAAGGATGCGCGCACCGCCCTGGTGATGCCGATCTGTAACGAAGACGTGCCGCGTGTATTCGCCGGTTTGCGTGCGACGTTCGAATCGGTGGCCGCAACCGGTGACCTGGACCGCTTCGATTTCTTCGTGCTCAGCGACAGTAACGACGCCGACATCTGCATCGCCGAACAGCAAGCCTGGCTCGACGTATGCCGCGAAGCGGGTGGTTTCGGCAAGATCTTCTATCGCCGTCGTCGCCGTCGCGTAAAGCGCAAGAGCGGCAACCTCGACGACTTCTGCCGTCGTTGGGGCGGTGACTACAAGTACATGGTCGTTCTTGACGCTGACTCTGTGATGAGCGGCGAGTGCCTGACCAGCCTGGTGCGCCTGATGGAAGCCACGCCGGATGCCGGGATTATCCAGACCGCGCCGCGTGCGTCGGGCATGGACACCCTGTATGCGCGTATGCAGCAGTTCGCCACTCGCGTCTACGGCCCGCTGTTTACCGCCGGCCTGCACTTCTGGCAGTTGGGTGAATCCCACTACTGGGGCCACAACGCCATTATCCGTATGAAGCCGTTTATCGAGCACTGCGCCCTGGCGCCGCTGCCCGGTAAAGGCGCGTTTGCCGGTGCGATCCTCTCCCACGACTTCGTTGAAGCCGCGCTGATGCGCCGTGCCGGCTGGGGCGTGTGGATTGCCTACGACCTGCCGGGCAGCTACGAAGAACTGCCGCCGAACCTGCTGGACGAACTCAAGCGTGACCGTCGCTGGTGCCACGGTAACCTGATGAACTTCCGCCTGTTCCTGGTCAAAGGCATGCACCCGGTGCACCGTGCGGTGTTCCTCACCGGCGTGATGTCCTACCTGTCGGCGCCGTTGTGGTTCTTCTTCCTGGTGTTGTCCACGGCCTTGCTGGCGGTGAACACCCTGATGGAACCGCAATACTTCATGGCGCCGCGCCAGTTGTACCCGCTGTGGCCACAATGGCACCCGGACAAGGCGGTGGCGCTGTTCTCCACCACCATCGTGCTGCTGTTCCTGCCTAAACTGCTCAGCATCATCTTGATCTGGGCCAAGGGCGCCAAAGAGTTCGGTGGAAAGTTCAAGGTGACCCTGTCGATGCTGCTGGAGATGTTGTTCTCCATGCTGCTGGCGCCGGTGCGGATGATCTTCCACACCCGTTTCGTCCTCGCCGCGTTCCTCGGCTGGGCCGCAACCTGGAACTCGCCGCAACGTGACGATGACTCCACGCCATGGAGCGAAGCGGTCAAGCGTCATGGTCCGCAAACCCTGCTGGGCTTCCTGTGGGCCCTGCTGGTGGTGTGGCTGAACCCGAGCTTCCTGTGGTGGTTGGTGCCCATCGTCGGTTCGCTGATGCTGTCGATCCCGGTGTCGGTGATTTCCAGCCGGGTCAAGCTGGGCCTCAAGTCCCGCGACGAGAGCCTGTTCCTGATCCCTGAGGAATACAACCCGCCGCAGGCCCTGCTGTCGACCGAGAAGTACACCCACGAAAACCGTTGGCACGCCCTCAACGACGGCTTTGTGCGTTCGGTGGTAGACCCGCAGCAGAACGCTCTGGCCTGCGCCTTGGCGACCTCGCGGCACCGTGAGGCCGAGCCCATCGAGTACCTGCGCATGGAGCGTGTTCGCCACGCGTTGAAAGTCGGCCCTGCCGGCCTCAACAACAGCGAACGCCTGGCCCTGCTCAGTGACCCGGTGGCCCTGGCTCGCCTGCATGAGCAGGTGTGGAGCGAAGGTCATGCCGAGTGGCTCGGTGCCTGGCGTGCTTCGATCAAGGCTGATCCGCACGCGCCGTTGCTGCCTCTGCAACCACAGTCGCCCCAGGCCCAACCGGCCTGATTCAGGCACCCCCGAAGGCTCACTTCGGGGGTGTTTCAAACGTTGGTCCTACAGCGTTTTTCGCTTCTTCCTTTTTGTCGCTAACTCCTTGTTATTTCGAAACAAAAGACCTTTGCTCGAGGCGTATTGCCGTGCCCGCGGCTGGGTTAGGATCGCCCCCCAAATTGGACTCGCCACGGGGGCATTCATGATCAAAAGGTATTGTTTGGCATTGCTGATGGGCTTTTTCCTGGGGGGGCACGCAGGCTTGCTTTACGCGGGCGCGCTGGACAACGCTGTGCGCCGTGGCGTGCTTAAGGTCGGTACAACCCCCAATAACGTCCCTTTCGAAATGCTCGATAAGCAGGGGCGCATCGTCGGCTTTGAAATTGACTTGCTCCATACCATGAGCCGCGCACTTGGCGTAGAGCTTGAATTGGTGGCAGTGCCTTACACGGATCTGTTGCCGGGGCTGACGACGAACAAGTTTGATCTGATTGGCAGCGGCATGACGGTCACTCAAGAGCGCAACCTCAAACTCAACTTCAGTGATTCATTTGTCGTGGTGGGCCAGACGGTGCTGCTGCACCCACGCATGGCGGGGAAGGTCTCCAGTATTGAAGAACTGGACGACGCCAGTTACCGCGTGGTTACCACCCAAGGCACCACCGGTGAAGCCGCAGCACAGCGCTTTCTTGTATCTGCGCGGCTCAGCAGTGTGCCCAACCCGGAAGAAGGCGTGCGGCAGGTCGTTGAAGGCAAGGCCGATGCTTTTATCCATGATGCGCCCTACAACCTGATCGCGATGAGTCGGCCACAGAACAGTACATTGTTGGCACTTGAGCAACCCTTCACCTTTGAGCCCTTGGCGTTCGGCCTGAAAAAAGGGGATTACGACAGCCTCAATTGGATCAACCATTTTCTCAACCAGATCGCCCAGGACGGCACCTACGATCGCCTGCATGACAAGTGGTTCAGGGATACGGCCTGGATAGCCGAGATCGACTGATCGTCATAACTGCTTACACATCAATCCCTGATCGAGAGGCCGCGCTGAAGCGTCTGCGCCTGTGTTTGGCCGGGTCGCTGTCAGGGTTTTCCGACACACGCCGATAACATTTACCGGTGAAACCTTTGTGGCGGACAACGAGTGGGTTAGGATCGCACCCCGAAATGGCGCAGCCCTCTTGTGCGCCAACCTTATAAGAATCGTTCAGGGGTCTTGATGATGAAAAAGTATCTTTCGATGCTGATGCTCGGCGTCACCGCGCTGGTCGCTGCCACTGCGGCCCAGGCCGGCGCCATTGATGAGGCGGTCAAGCGCGGCACGTTGAAAGTTGGCATGGACCCCACCTACATGCCGTTCGAAATGACCGACAAGCGCGGTGAAATCATCGGTTTCGAAGTCGACATCCTCAAGGCTATGGCCAAGTCCATGGGCGTCAAGCTGGAGCTGGTGTCCACCGGTTACGACGGCATCATCCCGGCCTTCCTGACCGGCAAGTTCGATATGATCGGCAGCGGCATGACCCTGACCCAGGAACGCAACCTGCGCCTGAATTTCAGCGAACCCTTCATCGTGGTCGGCCAGACGTTGCTGATCCGCAAGGAATTGGAAGGCACCATCAAGTCCTACAAAGACCTGAACGACGAGAAATACCGCCTGACCTCCAAGCTCGGCACCACCGGTGAGATGGTTGCCAAGAAGCTGATCTCCAAGGCCAAGTACCACGGCTACGACAACGAGCAGGAAGGCGTGCTCGACGTGGTCAACGGCAAGGCTGATGCGTTCGTCTACGACGCACCGTACAACGTGGTGGCCGAAAAGAAGGTCGGTAACGGCAAGCTGGTGTTCCTGGAAGAACCCTTCACCTTTGAACCCCTGGCGTTCGGTTTGAAGAAAGGCGATTACGACAGCATCAACTTCATCAACAACTTCCTGCACCAGATCCGTAACGACGGCACCTACGATCGCATCCATGACAAGTGGTTCAAGAGCTCCGAGTGGCTCAAGGACATGGAATAAGGCCTGACACCGAGTTGCCTGCATCGCAGGCAAGCCAGCTCCCACATTTGACTGTATTCACACATCAATCTGTGGGAGCGGGCTTGCCCGCGATGGCGGCCTATCAGGCGACACCTATGCGGAAAGTGAAATGAAACATAAAAAAGCCCAATGGCCCTGGCACCTGCTGACGGTGGTGGTGCTGGTCGGCCTGGCGGGTGCCTTGTACTACGCCACGTCGTTGATGTCCTACGAATGGCGCTGGAACCGCGTCCCCCAATACTTCGCCTATCAAGCCGAGACCTCCCAGCGCGCCGCGGATATTTCCACCGTGGTCGAGTTGGTGCGCAAAGGCGATACGGCCGAAGTCACCCTGCGCAACGACGCCGGAGTGGAGCAAAAGCTCACAGTCGCCGATAACAGCCTGCAAGTGGCGCGCGGTGACGATGTAGCTGAAGGCGACGTGGTCGGCGTGACTCGGCAATGGGCACTGGGGCCGTTGATGTGGGGCTTGTGGACCACACTGTGGCTGTCGGTGGTGTCCGGCATCCTGGGTTTGGCGATTGGCTTGGCGACCGGGCTGTGCCGGCTGTCGAAAAATCCCACCTTGCGCGATCTGTCGACAATCTATGTCGAGCTGGTGCGGGGCACGCCGCTGCTGGTGCAGATCTTCATTTTCTATTTCTTTATCGGCACGGTGCTCAACCTGTCCCGGGAGTTTGCCGGGATTGCCGCGCTGTCGTTGTTCACGGGTGCCTACGTGGCAGAAATCGTGCGCGCCGGCGTGCAGTCCATCACCCGTGGCCAGGATGAAGCGGCGCGCTCACTGGGCTTGAGTGCCAGCCAGTCGATGCGCCACGTGGTACTGCCGCAGGCCTTCAAGCGTGTGCTGCCGCCCCTGGCCGGGCAATTTATCAGCCTGGTCAAGGACACGTCCCTGGTGTCGGTGATCGCGATTACCGAGTTGCTCAAGAGCGGCCGCGAAGTGATCACCACCTCGTTCTCGCCGTTTGAAATCCTGTTTTGTGTGGCGGGCTTGTACCTGCTGATCAACCTGCCGCTGTCGAAGATGGCCAGCCGGCTTGAGCGGAGGCTTGCCCAAAGTGATTGAAGTACGCGATCTGGTAAAAGTCTTCGATACCCGTGGGCAGCTGGTGCGCGCGGTGGATCACGTCACCACCCAAGTGGCCAAGGGCGAGGTGCTGGTGGTGATCGGTCCTTCGGGGTCCGGCAAGTCCACCTTCTTGCGCTGCCTGAATGGGTTGGAGGCGTTCGATTCGGGTTCGGTGAGCATCGACGGCCTGCAACTGGCCGACCCTAAGACCGACGTGAATGCCTACCGCCGTGAAGTCGGCATGGTGTTCCAGCACTTCAACCTGTTCCCCCACATGACCGTGCTGGAAAACCTGTGCCTGGCGCAAAAGGTCGTGCGCAAGCGCGGCAAGCAAGAGCGCGAGGCCAAGGCCCTGGCGCTCTTGGAAAAGGTCGGTATTGCGCAGAAGGCCCACGAGTTTCCATCGCGCCTGTCAGGCGGCCAGCAGCAGCGAGTCGCCATTGCCCGAGCCCTGGCCATGGAGCCCAAGGTGATGCTGTTTGACGAGCCCACCTCGGCCCTCGACCCGGAAATGGTCGGTGAAGTGCTCGACGTGATGAAGACCCTGGCCCTGGAAGGCATGACCATGGTGTGCGTCACCCACGAGATGGGCTTTGCCCGGGAAGTGGCAGACCGGGTGTTGTTTTTCGATCACGGCAAACTGCTGGAAGACGCCGCCCCGGCCGAGTTCTTCAATGCGCCAAAAGACCCGCGTGCCCAGGCCTTCCTGCGCCAAGTCCTGTAGAAATATTTGCCTCTGTGGCGAGCGAGCTTGCTCGCGCTGGAGTGCGAAGCGCTCCCAAGATTTTGGGGCCGCTGCGCAGCCCAGCGGGAGCAAGCTCCCTCGCCACAGGTCAAAGCTTGAATTTGTCGACCAGCGTCTGCAAGTCCAGGCTCAACCTTGTCAACTGAACACTCGCGGCCGCCGTTTCCTCGCTGGCGGCGGCGGTTTGTTCCGACACGTCCCGCACCTTCAACACACTGCGGTTGATCTCCTCGGCCACAGCGCTTTGCTGTTCCGCTGCGGCGGCGATCTGCGGGTTCATTTCCTGGATGATCGACACCGTGCGGGCAATGGCGCTCAGAGCGTCGCCGGCGTCGCGGGTCAGGGCGACGCTGTTGTCGGTCAGGTTGCGGCTGCTGTCCATGATGTCTGCCACCTGCTGAGTGCCATTGTGCAGGCCGAGGATCAGCCCTTCGATCTCCTCGGCCGATTCCTGAGTGCGTTGGGCCAGGCTGCGCACTTCGTCGGCGACCACCGCAAAGCCTTGGCCGGCAGTGCCCGCACGTGCCGCTTCAATGGCGGCGTTCAGGGCCAGCAGGTTGGTCTGCTGAGAAACAGACTTGATCACGTCCAGCACACTGGCGATCTTCTGGCTCTCCTGTTGCAGCGCGAGCATCGCACGGCCTGACAGCGCCATTTCACTGGCCAGGTTGCCAATCTGCTCCACGGCCTGGGTGACCACCTGCTCACCGGCGCCGGCCTGATGGTCGGCTTCTTGGGCCGCCACCGAGGCGCGTTCGGCGTGGCGCGCCACTTCCTGGGCAGTGGCGAGCATTTCATTCATTGCCGTCGCCACCTGGTCGGTTTCATCTTTCTGCTCGTTGAGCCCGCTGCGGGTCTGCTCGGTGACGGTGGATAACTGCGTGGCCGCTCCGGCGATCTGCCGGGCGCTGTCACCGATACTGCTGATCAGGCTACGCAGGCTGCGGGTCATTTGCCCGATGCTTTGCTGCAACTGGCCGAGTTCGTCGCGACGGTCGACCGCCATGTCATGGCTGAGGTCGCCCTCGGCAACACGGTGGGCGGCGCCGAGAATTTCTCGCAGTGGCGCCGCAATCTGCCGGGCGATCCACCAGGCGGCCAGCGTGCCCAGTGCCAGGGCGGCCACTGTCACGCTGATCAGCAACGCACGGGTTTGGTCCGCCTCGTTGTTGCGCCTGGCATTCTGGCTCTGGCTCAGCAGATTGCTCTTGTCCCGCAGCTCGTTGAGTTGCTGTTCGAGGCTGTTTTGCACGGTTTCGGTATCGAGTTGGGCTTGCTCGAGCTTTAGCAGTTGTTCACGGTAGTTGGCCAAATCGGTCTTGAGCAGCGTCGAGTCCACCGGGAGCGCGGTGACGGAAGCCAGCGCGGCCTGCAGTTCATCAAGCGACTGGTCGAACGCATTGGCGTAGGCCTTTAAGGTAACGGCCGCCCAGGCGGGGCTCTGCGCCCGATCTTCGGCTTGCTCCATGGCCTGGCGCAGGTTCTCGATGGCGTCGAGGGCCTTCTCGTCATTTTGATCGGGCAAGTCACTGGCCAGTTGAGCGAGGGTGTCACTGGCCTGCAGGGCGGACTTCTTGAGCGCCGGACGGATCTGCTCGCGCGCGGCCAGCAACGGTGGCAACTGTACGAGCGCGGCTTTCGAGCCCGACACCAACAGAGCCGCTTCTTCCAGCCATTGTCGGTCGGTGGCGGCTCGCAAGCGGCTCGAAAGGCCGGTCAGATACTGGTCGATCTGTTCAATCCTTTGGTTCATCTTGTCCAGGCTGTTGCTGTCCATCAGCGTGCGGTACACGATGCGGTCGGCGCGCATGGCCTCGGCTTCGACAGCCAGATGGCCCAGGACCGTCAGGCTGTCGGATCGGTAAAGCACGGCGCTCAAGGCTTGCCAGCCCGTGGCTGCGATCAGGAAACTGAGGATCAGCACTTGGCCAAAACCCAGGGCTAGCTTGAGGCGGACGCTGGCATTGACCAGCACGCGGGTCAGCCGAAGAAACATGGTGAACCTCCGAATCAGAGAAAGCGTTTCGCGACACATGAAACGCTAATTCGATTCGGGACCGTGGAGGGCTGATAACTGTGTAGGAGATTTCACAAGTTGCGGCGGCTTTGGTAAGCCGCCGTGTAGGGTAATTCAGACTCGGAAGCGCCCGACGAGGGTCTGCAGGTAGATCCCCAGGCGCGCCAGTTCGGCACTGGAGGACGCAGTTTCTTCGCTGGCCGACGAGGTTTGCTCGGAGATGTCGCGCACATTCAGCACGCTGCGGTTGATCTCTTCAGCCACGGCGCTTTGCTGCTCGGCGGCGGTGGCGATCTGTGAGTTCATGGCCTGGATGGTCGAGACGGTACGGGTGATATTGCCCAGCGCGTGGCCGGCCCGGCGCGTCAGCTCAACACTGCTCTCGGTCAGCCCGCGGCTGTTGTCCATGATGGTTGCCACCTGCTGGGTACCACTTTGCAGGCCGACGATCAGCTCTTCGATCTCTTCAGTGGACTTCTGCGTGCGCTGGGCCAGGCTGCGCACCTCGTCGGCCACCACGGCAAAGCCGCGCCCGGCCTCACCGGCACGCGCCGCCTCAATGGCGGCGTTAAGGGCCAGCAGGTTGGTTTGCTGGGCCACGGATTTGATCACGTCGAGCACACTGCCGATCTTGTCGCTTTCGCGCTTGAGTTCACCCATGGCCACCGTGGAATTACCCACTTCGGTGGCCAAGCGCTCGATCTGGGCGATGGCTTCACCCACCACCTGGTCGCCTTCACGGGCTTGCTGGTCGGCAGCCACGGCGGCTTCCGAGGCCTCTTCGGCGTTGCGCGCCACTTCCTGCACGGTGGCCGCCATCTCGTTCATGGCGGTGGCCACCTGGTCGGTCTCGACCTTCTGGCTGTTGACCCCGGCGCTGGTTTGTTCGGTCACGGCTGACAACTGCTCAGCGGCGCTGGCGATCTGGGTGACCCCGTCGCTGATCCCGCCGATCAACTCGCGCAGGCCCACGGTCATGCTTTGCATGGCACGCTGCAATTGGCCCAGTTCGTCCTGGCGGCCCGATTCCAGGTTGTGGCTCAGATCGCCGGAGGCCACACGCTCGGCGACTTCGAGGGTCTGGTTCAGGGGGATGACGATCTGGCGGGTGATGGCCCAGGCCGCGAAGACGCCGACGATCAGCGCCAGTACGGTGGCAAGCAGCAACAGGTATTTGGCCTGCGCGGCATCTGCGTCACGCACGGCGGTCTGGGAGACGGTGAGTTTTTCACTGTGGCCCAGCAGGATGTCGCCCTGGGCGATCATGGTTTTCAGCGCTGCTGCGCTGGCGACCTGGGAATCGCGATACTGGCTGACGGCGGCGCGGTAGGCTTGCAGTGAAGCCCCGGCTTCTTGCAGGTTGGCCTGGTATTGCGCAGGCAACTGGCCTTGCAGTTCGGTGATTTTTTTCAGGGCGTTGTCGATGGCATCCAGGGCCGGTTGCTCGGCTTCGACCTTGCCGCTGTAGGTGTAGCCGCGTACCTGGAAGCGCGATTGCTGGATCAGCTTGCTCTGCTCGACCACGCTGTTGAACTGGGCGACGCTGTCACCTTGCAGCAGGGCTTTTTCGATTTCGTTGATCTTGGCGACGGCATTGTCGGCGGTGTCTCCGAGCTTGCTGCGGGCGCCCTCACGTTTGAGGCCCGCCTGGACCATGGCGGCGAAGGCCTTTTTGTATTGGTTCAAGGCTTCCTGCTGTTGCTCGACCAGGGCTTTGTCGTCAGGTTGCTCGATCAGCTCGGCGGCGGTCTTCAGGCCGCTGTCGAGGTGGGCGAGCAGGCCGTCGACCTTGTCCGTGCCTTGCTCGCCACGGCGCATATCGAAGTCCAGGCGTGCCAGGCGCAGGTCTTTGGTCAGGCCATTGAGGCTGGAAATGAAGCCCAGCTTGTCGCCGCGACTGATCACATCCCCCAGGCCGGTCCAGCCGGTAAAGGTGATCAACAGCGTCAGGAGCAACACCAGGCCAAAGCCCACGCTCAGCTTGCGGTTGACGCTTACATTCCCCAACTTCTCGGCTAACCAACGATACATGCTGCGAACTCCCCTGGAACAAGGCTTGGACTTATTCAAAGGCTATCGGCAACGCACGGGGATACTTGATCGTTCCCACGCTCTGCGTGGGAATGAATGGCGTGACGCTCTGCGTCACAAGGGCGGACGCAGAGCGTCCTGAGCGGCATTCCCACGCAGAGCATGGGAACGATCAGTCGGGGGTTAGAACAGACGGGCGAGCAGGGCCGTTACGGCGGTTTCGACGCGTAAAATACGTGCACCCAGTTGCACCGGCTGTAAACCAGCCTTGGCCAGCAGGTCCACTTCATAGGGAATCCAGCCGCCTTCCGGGCCGATCGCGAGGGTCACCGGTTCCTCGAGGGCTCGGGGGCAGGCCGGGTAATCGCCCGGATGGCCGATCAGGCCCAAGGTGCCAGCCGCCATGGCCGGCAGACGATCTTCCACAAACGGCTTGAAGCGTTTCTCGATAATGATCTCGGGCAGCACCGTGTCCCGCGCTTGTTCCAGGCCGAGAATCAGTTGCTCGCGCACCGCTTCCGGCTCCAGGAACGGGGTTTGCCAGAAGCTTTTTTCCACGCGGTAGCTGTTGACCAGTACCACCTTGGGCACGCCCATGGCCGCCACGGTTTGCAGCACCCGGCGCAGCATCTTCGGGCGGGGCAGGGCCAGCAGCAAGGTCAGGGGTAGTTTGCTCGGTGGCGGTTGGTCGAAGCTCACTTGCAGTTCGGCTTCAGTGGCTTCCAGGCGCAGCAGTTGGGCATTGCCCATCAGCCCGCCAATGCGGCCCACACGCAGGGTGTCACCGACGGCGGCGCGGTGAACCTCCTGCATATGCACCAGGCGACGATCACGCAGCACTACGCGGTCGGCCGCGATAAAGTCGGCCTCTTCGAGCAGCAGCAGGTTCACGGCTGGGTCGCTGGCGGTTGGTCGTCGTCGGCAGGCGCGTCATCCGGGTGTTCGCCACGCTTGCTGATCAGGCCGCTGAACAGGATGCCCACTTCGAACAGCATCCACATCGGCACGGCCAGCAAGGTCTGGGAGAAGATGTCCGGTGGCGTGAGGATCATGCCGACCACGAAGCAGCCGATGATCACGTACGGGCGGATCTTTTTCAGGTACTTGACGTCGACCACGCCGATCCACACCAGCAACACTACCGCTACCGGAATTTCGAATGCCACGCCAAAGGCGAAGAACAGCGTCATCACGAAATCGAGGTAGCTGGTGATATCGGTCATCATCTCCACGCCGGCCGGGGTGGCGGCAGCGAAGAACTTGAAGATCAGCGGGAACACCAGGAAGTAGGCGAAGGCCATGCCGGTGTAGAAGAGCAAGATGCTCGACACCAGCAATGGCACAGCGATGCGCTTCTCGTGCTTGTACAGGCCCGGCGCGATAAAGCCCCAGATCTGATGCAGGATCACCGGGATCGCCAGGAACAGTGAGACCATCATGGTCAGCTTCAAGGGGGTCAGGAACGGCGACGACACATCGGTGGCGATCATCGTCGCGCCGGCCGGCAGGTACTGGCGCAGGGGCGTCGAGACGAAGGTGTAGATCTGCTGGGTAAAGGCGAACAGCCCGGCAAAGATGATGAAGATCGCCGCCACGCAACGCAGCAGGCGGGTTCGCAACTCGGTGAGGTGCGAGACCAGCGGCATGTGCTGGTCGTTTTCCGGTTTATCAGCGCTCATGGGGCTCGCGGCGGCAATGTAGGGTCATGGGGCGCGGGCGACGCGACGGGCGTCGGCGCAGGCGTCGGTGGGGCGGGCGCTGCCGGTGTGGCGTCGGCCACAGGGGCTGGCGCGATGCTGTGCTCGGCCACCGGCGTTACCGGCTTGGCCGGCTCTTGCACCGGGGAAAGAATCTTGCGGGCTTCCTGCTCCAACGAGAGGATGTGCTCGTTGTGCAATTGCCGACGGATTTCGTCGGCACCGATTTCCCGTTCAACTTCCTGTTTGATCGCGTTGAAACTGCGCTTGAGGCGCCCGATCCACAAGCCGGCGGTGCGTGCGGCACCGGGCAGGCGTTCCGGCCCCAGTACCAGCAGGGCCACCAGGCCGACGAGCAGCAGTTCAGAGAAGCTGATACCAAACATTAGTCAGTGCTCACGAGTCTTTGCGGGTCGGCTCTTGGACCTTTTCAGCCTGCACGTCGAAGGTACGGCGCTCGGTGATCGGCTGGGTGGCCTGCGGGTGAACAGGCTGGGCCGGTGGCACCGGATTGGCGCTTGGCTCGGCCGGCTTTTCATCATCGTTCATGGCTTTGCGAAAGCCCTTGATCGACTCGCCCACATCGGTGCCCAGGTTCTTGAGCTTCTTGGTGCCGAACACCAATACCACTACCACCAGAATGACGATCCAGTGTTTCCAGTCAAAAATGCCCATGCTTCAAATCCTCAAGTCTCAGTTATTCAGGCGGACGGGCGCGAGGCCTTCTCGGCGTGCCCGGACAAGCCGAAGCGACGGTCCAGTTCATCCAGCACGGCCTGTGGGTGCTGCCCCAGTTGGGCGAGCATCACCAGGCTATGGAACCACAAGTCTGCGGTCTCATAGATTACATCGCTGTAATCACCGCTGATTTGCGCGTCCTTGGCCGCAATGATGGTCTCGACGGATTCTTCGCCGAGTTTTTCCAGAATCTTGTTCAGGCCCTTGTGGTACAGGCTGGCGACGTAGGAGCTGTCGGCATCCGCGCCTTTGCGGTCTTCCAGCACCTGGGCCACACGGTTCAGGGTATCGCTCATGTTCAGTGTCCTGCTGGGTAGATGGCGTGCGGGTCTTTGAGCACCGGCTCCACAACCTTCCATTCGCCATTCTCGAACACGCGATAGAAGCAACTGTGGCGGCCAGTGTGGCAGGCAATGCCGCCGATCTGCTCGACCTTGAGGATTACCACGTCGGCATCGCAGTCCAGGCGCAGCTCGTGCAGGGTCTGCACGTGCCCGGACTCTTCGCCCTTGCGCCACAGTTTGCCACGTGAACGTGACCAGTAGATGGCGCGCTGCTCGGCGGCGGTGAGGCTCAGGGCCTCGCGGTTCATCCAGGCCATCATCAGCACGCGCCCGGTCTTGTAGTCCTGGGCAATGGCCGGCACCAGGCCGTCACTGTCCCATTTGATCTCATCCAGCCAGTCTTTCATGTTCGGCTCCGGCAATTTGCGACAGTGTATAACCGGATGGGCTATCGACGCACGATCAGATAAACGCCCACGGCGACCATGATGCCCGCTGGCCAGTGGCCTAGTGGGTTCAATGGCCCACCAATCGCCAGCATCACGCCGCCCACCAGGTGCGCGGCGCCGAGTAGGCGCAGGAACCAGTCGTCCTTGCGCTTGCGCCACGGTGGCTCAGGGTCCTTGGCATGGGGCTGGGACATGCGCTCCAGCAGGTCGCGGGTCATGTTGGCCAGGTGCGGCAGTTGCTCGAACTGGCTGTGCAGGTTGCCCAGCATGGTTTTCGGGCTCATGCGCTCGCGCATCCAGCGTTCCAGGAAGGGTTGCGCAGTGTTCCACAAGTCGAGGTCCGGGTAGAGCTGGCGGCCCAGGCCTTCGATGTTCAGCAGGGTCTTCTGCAACAGCACCAGTTGCGGCTGCACTTCCATATTGAAGCGCCGCGCGGTCTGGAACAGGCGCATCAGCACTTGGCCGAACGAAATATCCTTTAACGGTTTTTCGAAGATCGGCTCGCACACGGTGCGGATCGCCGCTTCGAATTCGTTGAGTTTGGTTTCCGCTGGCACCCAACCCGAATCAATGTGCAACTGCGCCACACGGCGATAGTCGCGCTTGAAGAAGGCAAACAGGTTGCGCGCCAGGTAATCCTGGTCTTCCGGGGTGAGGCTGCCGACGATACCGCAGTCGATGGCGATGTACTGCGGGCTCCACGGGTTGACGGTGCTGACGAAGATGTTGCCCGGGTGCATGTCGGCGTGGAAGAAACTGTCGCGGAACACTTGGGTGAAGAAAATCTCCACACCGCGTTCTGCCAACATCTTCATGTCGGTGCGCTGGTCGGCCAGGGTCGCGAGGTCGGTAACCTGCACGCCGTAGATGCGCTCCATCACCAGCACTTTTGGCCGGCACCAGTCCCAATACACCTGCGGCACATACAGCAGTTGCGAGCCTTCGAAGTTGCGTCGCAATTGGCTGGCATTGGCCGCTTCGCGCAGCAGGTCGAGTTCGTCGTAGATGGTTTTTTCGTAGTCGGCGACCACGTCCACCGGGTGCAGCAGGCGCGCATCGGCGGAGAAGCGTTCGGCGGCGCGGGCGAGGATAAACAGCCATGCCAGGTCCTGGCCGATGATCGGCTTGAGGCCTGGGCGAATGACTTTCACCACCACTTCTTCGCCGGTCTTGAGCTGCGCGGCGTGAACCTGCGCGACCGAGGCCGAGGCCAGGGGCTCGACGTCGAAGCGGCTGAACACCTCGCTGATCTTCTGGCCCAGCTGTTCTTCGATCAGCGCCATCGACTGCTGCGAATCGAACGGCGGCACGCGGTCCTGCAGCAGCATCAGCTCGTCGGCGATGTCTTCGGGCAACAGGTCGCGGCGGGTGGAGAGGATCTGCCCGAACTTGATGAAGATAGGCCCCAAATCCTGCAACGCCAAGCGCAGGCTGGCGCCACGGCTCAACGGCGACGGCTTGCGGGGCAACCAGCGCCACGGCAGCACATAACGCACCGCTAGCAGGAACCACGGCAAGGGCAGGGCAAACAGCAGGTCATCAAGACGGTAGCGGATTACGACGCGCTGGATACGAAACAAACGGCGGACGGCGAGCAGCTTCATGCGTTATCGCTTGGATCAAGGGAACGGCTCAAGCGCTCGAAGCGGGCCTCGAGGCGTTCCAGGTCGATTTTGGCCTTGTCGAGCTCGCGAAAGCGCGCTTGCGCTTCCCGTTGCCCGACCAGGGTGCGCGATTCTTCGCTCAGGTATTCGGCAAGGTTCTGGTTGAGGCTGGCGAACCCTTGCTGGTACCAGCGCGAGCGGCTGCGCAGGTGCCCGCTGATCAACTGGGTGGCGACGGGGCCGATCCAGCGCGACAGTTCATATTCCCAGTCCAGCTCCAGGTCTTGCAGCACGGCGGCCAAGTCCATCAGCACCGCACTGTCGCCTTCCAGCTCCACCTCGGGGCTGTGGAGGATGGCGGTCTTGTTGCGGCTCAGTGCCAGGTGCAACAGGCTTGAGGCTGGTGCACGCAGGGTGCAGTCGGCTTCAGCGGCCCATTGGGTGGCGAGCAGCAGGCCTTCATCGCTGGGCAGGATAAACAGCTGCACGGCGGGGCTGCGGCAATCAACGGCAATGACTTTGCCGGTCAGGTGCGCGAGCCGCGCCAGGGCGGTGCTGTCCAGGCGCAGTACACGGTTGATACCGTGCTCAACGCTGGCGAGAAGACCTTGCAGCAGCATCAGGGCTTGATGCCGCGGTGTAGGGCAACGATGCCGGACGTCATGTTGTGGTAGGTCACGCGGTCGAAACCGGCCTCCACCATCATCGACTTCAGGGTTTCCTGGTCCGGGTGCATGCGGATCGACTCGGCCAGGTAGCGGTAGCTCTCGGCGTCGTTGGTGATCAGCTTGCCCATCAGTGGCATGAAGGCGAACGAATAGGTGTCGTAGACCTTGGACATCAGCGCGTTGGTCGGCTTGGAGAATTCCAGCACCAGCAGGCGGCCACCCGGCTTGAGTACGCGCAGCATCGAGCGGATCGCGTCTTCCTTGTGAGTCACGTTACGCAGGCCGAACGCGATGGTCACGCAGTCGAAATGGTTGTCGGGGAACGGCAGCTTCTCGGCATCGGCCTGGACGAACTCGATATTGCCGGCCACGCCTTTGTCGAGCAGTCGGTCGCGGCCAACCTTGAGCATCGAGCCGTTGATATCGGCCAATACCACCTGGCCGGTGGGGCCAACCAGCTTGGAGAACTTGGCCGCCAGGTCGCCTGTGCCACCGGCGATGTCCAGCACCCGGTTGCCGGTGCGTACGCCCGACAACTCGATGGTGAAGCGCTTCCACAGGCGGTGCATGCCGCCGGAGAGCACGTCGTTCATCAGGTCGTACTTGGCTGCCACGGAGTGGAACACCTCAGCGACTTTTTCCGCCTTTTGGCTTTCCGGGACGTTCTTGAAGCCGAAGTGAGTGGTGGGTTCGGCATCGCTGCCTTTGCGCTGATCAGTCATATCGCTGTCACCAAAAGAGAATGCGGGACATGATAATCCCCAAGGCCTGCTTTGTCTTGGCAAGGCTGCAGGTAAGATAGACGCTCATCGAGACCTTTTGCCGCATGGCGGGTGTTCTGAGTCGTTATAAAGAGGAGTCATTGCAATGGCCCGTATTACCGTTGAGCGTGAACATACCCTGGGAAAAGAACAGGCGCGGGCCAAGGCGGAGCAATTGGCGCGCAAACTCGAGGATAAATATGGGGTGGAGTCTTCGTGGGCTGGCGACACCCTGAAGCTCAAGCGCTCCGGGGTAAAAGGCACGGTATTGGTGGCCGATGATTCGCTGCGCATTGATGTGGAACTTGGCCTGCTGATGTCGGCCATGAGTGGCACGATCAAGTCCGAAATCGAAAAGGCCCTGGATAAGGCCCTGGCTTGATACGGCTGTGCTTAGGGTGCCGATTCTAATTTTAAACCTTACTTTGTGCCCAAGCCCTCAACTCTTGCGGGCCGTCCGCCACCCAATTCTGTGTGAGGTGCACCATGGCCAAAGTTATTTTGAAGAAAAAAATCGACGTTCAGACCACCCCCCTGAGTGATGTTAAAAGCTACGCCCGCAAGATCTGGCTGGCGGGTCTTGGCGCCTATGCCAAGGTCGGCAGCGAAGGCGGCGAGTACTTCAAGGAACTCGTTAGAAGCGGTCAACGTGTTGAAAGTAAAGGTAAAAAAGTTGTAGTTGAACAACTTGATGCCGCCAACAGTCAGATTGACCAAGTAAAGAGTAACGTCTCCGGCGTCAAAGGCCTGGTCGAAGTTCAACTGGATAAAGTTGAAAAAGCTTTTGATACTCGTGTCGGCAGTGCCTTGAATCGGATCGGCATTGCGTCTAAACATGACGTGGAGACACTCTCTGCTAAGCTCGAAGAGCTGACGGCATTGCTCGAACGTGTCGCGCGTAAACACTAAGGAGACATCGGGATGGCTGTTAAAAAGACTACTCAGAAAGAAGGCAGCTCGTGGGTCGGGAAAGTTGAAGAATATTCCCGCAAAATCTGGCTCGCTGGTTTAGGCGTGTACTCGAAGATCGACAGTGACGGCAGCAAACTCTTCGAGACCTTGGTCAAAGACGGCGAGAAGGCCGAGAAGTTGACCAAGAGCACGGTCGGTAAAAAAGTCGACGCTGCCAAGGCGAGTGCGGGTTCCGCCAAATCGAGTATTTCGGATACCTGGGGCAAGTTGGAAGAAACGTTCGACAAGCGCCTCAACAGTGCTATTTCGCGACTGGGCGTACCGAGCAAGGCTGAGTTGAAGGCGCTGCATAGCAAGGTTGATACCTTGACCAAGCAAATCGAAAAGCTCACCGGCGCCAAAGCGGCTCCCGCCAAGACCGCCGCGGCCAAGCCTGCAGCAAAACCGGCGGCCAAACCTGCGGCTAAAACCGCCGCTGCAAAACCCACCGCCAAAACTGCCGCCAAGCCTCTGGTTAAAGCCGCCGCCAAGCCAGCTGCCAAACCCGCTGCCAAAGCGCCGGCCAAAGCCGCGGCGAAACCTGCGGCCAAGCCAGCGGCTAAAACTGCTGCCGCCAAACCGGCTACCAAGCCTGCCGCTAAGCCAGTGGCCGCTAAAGCCGCCGCGAAACCTGCGGCTAAACCGGCTGCCAAACCTGCGGCTAAAACCGCTGCCGCTAAACCTGCTGCCAAGCCCGCCGCTGCGAAACCAGCTGCCAAGCCTGCAGCGGCCAAAAAGCCTGCGGTAGCGAAAAAACCGGCAGCCGCAAAGCCTGCCGCGGCGGCCAAGCCAGCCACGGCACCAGCACCGGCTGCTTCTACCGCCAATTCGGTGTCCGCGCCGACGCATGCGGCTGCTACCCCGACTGCAACGCCGGTTACCCCGACGCCATCCAGTCAGTCCTGATTTTTACGGGACACATAAAACGCCCGGTCTGCGAAGATTGGGCGTTTTTTATGCAAGCCTCAAAAACGCCGCATTCCCCATTTTGTAGGAGCGAGCTTGCTCGCGAAAAACTCAAAGACGCCGCGTTTATTCAGGAGGCACTCGTTATCGTTGACGTTTTTCGCGAGCAAGCTCGCTCCTACATGTTTAATCGGTGTCATCCAGGTACTTCAAGGCGAACCGCTCGGTCGCCTGCCGCGCCGTTGGCAGCAGATGCGGCGCCACCAGCATCATGATCTGGTACACCACCACCCGTACCTCACCTTCACGGTCCAGAATCCGTTGATAATCCAACGAAAACAGCAATGTCAGGGTGATCTGCTCCACCAGTTGCCCCAACGCCTGGGTATCGCTAACCAGTTGCCCTGCCGCCTTCAGCCGCGCAAGCAATGACGCCAAGGTGCGCTTGAGCGCCGTGAGCAGGTGACGGATCCCCTTGGCCAGCTTGGGCAAGCGCCCCGCCAGGTTCGACAAGTCCTGGAACAGGAACCGATAGTGGGCCATGCGCTCGACAATCAGGTGCAAAAACAGCCAGTAGTCCTCAGCTTCCAGTTGCGCATCGGCAGGCGGGTCCAGCAGTGGCGCCAGCTCACACTGAAAGCGCTCGAACAGCCCCAGCACCAACGGCTCCTTGCCGTGGAAGTGATAGTAGAGGTTGCCGGGGCTGATCCCCATTTCATTGGCCACCTCCATGGTCGATACGTTCGGTTCGCCCTTGTGGTTGAACAACTGCAGGGCGCATTCAAGGATACGGTCGCGGGTCTTCATCCAGTCTTCTTAAAGTTGATTGCTGAGCTCAGCGCACACGCACGTAAGTACCCGGCGCCGCTTCCATCGGTGGGTAATTCTGGTTGCCCAGGGCGGTGAGGGTTTCGCGTTGTACGCCGGAGCGTTTTTGTACCCACTCCAGCCATTGTGGCCACCAACTGCCTTCGACGTGCTGGGCGTCGTAATACCAGGCGCGCGGGTCGCTGCTCAGCTTGAGGTTCTCGACGTAGTTGGCCTTGGGGTTGCCCGGTGGGTTGAGGATGCTCTGGATATGCCCGTTGTTGGAGAGCACAAAGCGTCGCTCGCCGCCCAGCAGTTGCGTGGAGCGGTACACCGCGTCCCACGGCGTGATGTGGTCATTGATGCCGGCCACGCTGAAGCTGTCCACCGAGACCTTGCGCAAGTCGATGGGCGTGCCGCATACCTCCAGCCCACCGGGATGGCTCAGGGGGTTGTGCTTGAAGAAGTCCAGCAGGTCGCCGTGCAGGGCGGCGGGCAGACGCGTGTTGTCGTTGTTCCAGTACAGGATGTCGAACGCCGGCGGTTCCTTGCCCAGCAGGTAATTATTGATCCAGTAATTCCAGATCAGGTCGTTGGGGCGCATCCAGGCAAATATCTTGGCCATGTCGCGGCCATCCAGCACGCCTTGCTGGTAGGAGCGGCGCTTGGCGGCTTCCAGGGTTTGTTCATCAGCGAACAATGTTGCGGGGCTGTCGATCTGGCTGTCCAGCAGGCTTACCAGGTAACTGGCGCTGGAGATGCGCCGCAACTGGCGCTTGGCTTGCAGGTGGCCTTGCAGCGCGGCGATGGTCAGGCCGCCGGCGCAGGCGCCCATCAGGTTGACCTCGCGGGCGCCAGTGATGGCCCGGCATACGTTGAGCGCTTCTTCCAGCGCCGCCACGTAGGTGGACAGGCCCCATTCGCGATGCCGCACGTCCGGGTTGCGCCAGCTGACCATAAAGGTCTGCAGGCCGTTTTTCAGTGCGTATTGCACAAAGCTGTTGGCCGGGCTCAGGTCGAAGATGTAGTACTTGTTGATTTGCGGCGGCACTACCAGCAGCGGCTTGGCGTATTGTTTTTCGCTCATGGGCTTGTACTGGATCAGCTCCAGCAGTTCGTTGCGAAACACCACCGAACCGGGCGTGGTCGCCACGGTCTTGCCCACTTCAAAGGCGTGCTTGCTGACCTGGCGCGGCAAACCGTTGTTGTGCAGCAGGTCTTCGAACAAGTTGCTCACGCCGCGCACCACGCTGTTGCCGCCAGAGTTGAGCAGCTCCTTGATCGCCAGCGGGTTGAGCAGGGTGTTGGAAGGGGAGACAGCATCGTTGAGTAGGGCGAAGGCGAACTGCGCGCGGGCGCGATCATCGTCACTGAGGTTGCTGTCATCGATCCAGTGGCGCGTCTGTTTCTGCCAGCTCAGATACGCTTGCAAGCTGCGTCGGTACAGCGGGTTGAGCTTCCAGGTGGGGTCGCTGAAGCGATTGTCTCTGGGGTTGGGCTCGTGCACGGTTTCACCCAGCAGCACACGGCCCAGTTGGCCGCCCAGCGCCAGGGCGTGGCGGGCAGTGTGCACCGGGTTGCGCAGGCCGTGTGCGGCGACGGTACGCAGGGTTGACAGCAAGTCCCGGCCGCGCAGGCCGGTGATCGCATTTTGCGCGTTGATGAACGCAGCGGGGGTGGGCGCCGGGTTCGTCACGGGTCTTTCTCGCATGAGCCAACACTCCTTCGTCAAGTCATCAAGCAGGCACGCCAATCCAGAACCATAGTCGGTTCCTGGCAAGTTGCGCGGTGGTGTGTTCCTTCACACCGCCGGTCGCGGATGTATCACGGCGCGCAGGCGCTCCTCCTCCAGAAACTTCATGATGATCGGCGCCACGGCTTCGGCCCGGGTAATCAGGAACAGGTGGCCGTCATCGATGATGTGCAACTGTGCATTAGGGATGCGCCAGGCGAGCATGCGCATGTTGACCAGCGGGATCAGCGGGTCATCGTCCCCGGCCAGCACCAGGGTGGGCTGGCGGATCTTGTGCAGCCAATGAATGCTGGTCCAGCCCAGCCCGGCAAACAGTTGCCAGTAGTAGCCCAGCTTGCCGGCCGAGCGCACTTTGCTGGCGTGCTCGGCGGCCAGTTTGGAATCACGGCGGAACGAACCGCCATAAATCATCGGTGCAATGCGCACCACGTGGGACGGCTGGATATAACGCCTGGGGCTTGCCATCAGCCACAAGACCTTCGGTTTGCCCGGCACCATGAAGGCCCCGGCCGCGGTGGCCGCGAGGATCAATTTCTTGCAGCGCTCGGGGTAGTCATACGCAAATTGCTGGGCCAGCGCTCCGCCCCAGGACACGCCCACGGCGTTCACTTGGCCATAGTCGAGGTAATCGAGCATACGCGCGGTGAGTTTGGCCAGACCGGGGAAGCGATAGGGTCGGTTCGGCGTCGAGGAGCCGCCCACGCCGGGCACGTCGAAGGCGATCACTTCCAGGTCCGGGTCCAGGGCCTGGACGAACGGAAACACCAGCTCAAGGTTGGCGCCGATGCCGTTGAAGATCAGCAGCGGGGTCAAGTGCGGCTTGCCCGGGCGTACCGCCGTGCGGATGGTCTGGCCATCCAGGTCGATGGTACGGAAGATGAACGGTTGCGCCATGCTCAAGCCCTGTGAAGTGGTGCTATTGG
This sequence comes from Pseudomonas sp. PA-7-1E, assembly GCF_021605325.1. Classification (NCBI taxonomy): domain Bacteria; kingdom Pseudomonadati; phylum Pseudomonadota; class Gammaproteobacteria; order Pseudomonadales; family Pseudomonadaceae; genus Pseudomonas; species Pseudomonas sp. PA-7-1E. The sequence goes on along the minus strand of NZ_WKFA01000004.1, from coordinate 159,111 downwards.
TCTGTAGGAACTCGGTCAGTGTGGGAGCTGGCTTGCCTGCGATGGCATTCTTTCAGGCCGCGATTAGTGAGCAGGCCCATCGCTATCGCAGGCAAGCCAGCTCCCACATCTGATCTCATTTCAATCACAAGAATGCCTAGCGTTCATGTACATAGGTACCCGGCGCCGCTTCAGCGGCTGCATAGGTTTTATTGCCTAATGTCGTCGGGGCTTTTTTCAGTTTTCCCGCCCGCTCCGCCTGCCAAACCTGCCAGTGCAGCCACCACGAATCGGTGTGCTTGGTAGCATTCTCCTGCCACTCCAACGCACTGCCGGCCAGGCCCTCGCTGGTCTGGTAGCGTGCCTTGGGGTTGCCCGGCGGGTTGAGGATGCTCTGGATATGCCCGCTGCTGGACAGCACAAACTCGACCTTGCCGCCGAACAACTGCGCTGACTTGTAGCAGGACTGCCACGGCGTGATGTGGTCGTTGGTGCCGGCCAGGGAGTAGATGTCAGCAGTGACCTGCTTGAGGTCGATGGGCGTGCCGCACACTTCCAGGGCGTTGGCGCGTACCAGTGGGTTGTTCTTGAACAGTTCGATCAGGTCGCCATGGAACGCGGCCGGCAAGCGTGTGGTGTCGTTGTTCCAGAACAGGATGTCGAACACCGGCGGCTCGTTGCCCAGCAGGTAGTTGTTGACCCAATAGTTCCAGATCAGATCGTTGGGGCGCATCCAGGCAAAGACCTTGGCCATGTCGCGGCCTTCCAGCACGCCGGCCTGATAGGAGTGACGCTTGGCCGCTTCCAGAGTCTGCTCGTCGACAAACAGCGCCACCTGGGTGTCCAGGGTGGTATCCAGCACGCTCACCAGCAGCGTCAGGGCGTTGACTTTCTTCTCGCCCAGCGCCGCGTAGTGGCCCAACAGTGCGGTGCAGGTGATGCCGCCGGAGCAGGCACCGAGCATATTCACATCCTTGCTGCCCGTAATCGCCGTGACCACATCCACTGCTTCCTTGAGCGCCTCGATATAAGTCGACAGGCCCCATTCGCGTTGGGCCTTGGTGGGGTTGCGCCAACTGACGATAAAGGTCTGCTGGCCATTGCGCAGGCAGAAGCGCGCCAGGCTTTTATCCGGGCACAGGTCGAAGACGTAGAATTTGTTGATCTGCGGCGGCACCACCAGCAGCGGGCGCTCATGCACCTGCTCGGTAATGGGCTTGTACTGGATCAGCTCCAGCACATCGTTGCGAAACACCACCGCGCCTTCGCTGGTGCCCAGGGTCTTGCCGACTTCAAAGGCGCCCATGTTGACCTGGCTGGGCATACCGCCGTTGTGCACCATGTCCTTGGCCAGGTGGGAAAGGCCGTCGAGCAGGCTTTTGCCGCCGGTTTCAAAGAAGCGTTTGACCGCCGCCGGGTTGGCCGCGCTGTTGGTGGGGGCCATGGCTTCGGTCATCAGGTTGATCACGAAGTGGCCGCGGCTGATGTCTTGTGCCGACAGGTTGCTGTCGTCGATCCAGTCGTGAAGCTCCTTGCGCCACGCCAGGTAAGTCTGCAAATAACGTTTGTAGAGCGGGTTCTGGCTCCAGGCTGGGTCGTTGAAGCGACGGTCGTCGCCCTCGGGCACCAGCGCGGATTTGCCGAACATCACATTCTTCAATTCAACGCCAAAGTGGGCGACGTGCTTGACGCTGTGCAACGGTTGCTTGATGGCTTGGGTCAGCACCATCTTGGCCGAGGCCAATAAATCCTTTTTGCGTAACGCGATGATCGGGTTCAACCCCAGGGTGTTTTCCGAGGCCTGGCGTTTCAAGTCATCGTTATTCTTGTTACTCATCTACGACGCTCCATTGTCCGAAAGACGAGTACCGGCGATTGCTGCGCACCCAATTTCGATACACGACACCAGCCTGGTACTGCGACTCGGGTGACCGTTGATACCGCATCGTCAAATGCAGGGAACTTGCCAGCTCCATTGGTTACCCGAGTTTATTTTTTTTCGCAAGCAGGCCAATCGTTGGCCACGCGACAGGGCATTCAAGCAGATGAAATTAGAAAATGCGCTCTAAACAGCAAGACCCCTGTGCTAGAGCATCAGCCGCACGACCGACTCACTCGGATCGCGGGTTTTTCCAGCGGCTTTGAGCTCGTCCAGGTAGTTGGCCCATAGAGCGTCCTGACGTACGGCCAGCTGATAGAGATAGTCCCAGGTGAACAGTCCGCTGTCATGACCGTCGTCGAAGGTCAATTTCAGTGCGTACTGGCCGGCGGGTTCCAGCTTGATCAACCGGACGTTGAGCTTGCCGAATTGCAGGATGGGTTTGCCGTGGCCCTGGACCTCGGCGGAAGGGGAGTGCACCCGCAGGAATTCGGCGGGCAACTGGTAGGTTTCGTCTGGCCCGTAGGTCAGGCCGAGTGTATTGGAGGTTTTATGCAGGTTTACAGCAGTCGGAAACTTGGCCATTGGAGATAATCCTGAAGGAACCGGCTTCAACCCTGTGGGAGCGAGCTTGCTCGCGAAAGCGGTGTGTCAGCCAGCATATCTGGTACTGATATACCGCTTTCGCGAGCAAGCCCGCTCCCACATTTAAGCGAAGCGGTTTCGCGTTAAGGCTTACAGGATATAACGAGACAAGTCTTCGTTCTGCGCCAATTCGCCCAAGTGGCTGTTGACGTAGTCAGCATCGATCTTGATCGCTTCGCCATTCTGCGCACCGGCCATGTCGCCGGCGCTGAAAGACACTTCCTCAAGCAGGCGCTCAAGCAAGGTATGCAGGCGACGGGCACCGATGTTCTCGGTCTTCTCGTTGACCTGCCAGGCGATCTCCGCCAGACGCTTGATACCGTCAGCCTGGAATTCGATACCCAGCCCTTCGGTTTTCAGCAGCTCGCGGTACTGCTCGGTGAGCGAGGCATGCGGTTCGCTGAGGATGCGCTCGAAGTCGCCCGGCGTCAGTGCCTTGAGCTCCACCCGAATCGGCAGGCGGCCTTGCAGCTCGGGCACCAGGTCGCTCGGCTTGCTCAGGTGGAAGGCACCGGAGGCGATAAACAGGATGTGGTCAGTCTTGACCATGCCCAGCTTGGTGTTGACCGTGCACCCTTCGATCAGCGGCAGCAGATCGCGCTGCACGCCTTCGCGGGAGACATCCACGCCGCCGGAGTTGCCACGCTTGGCCACCTTGTCGATCTCATCGATAAACACAATGCCATGTTGCTCGACCGCTTCCAGGGCCTTGGCCTTGAGTTCTTCCTCATTGACCAGGCGCCCGGCTTCTTCGTCGCGCACCAGCTTGAGCGCATCCTTGACCTTGAGCTTGCGGCTTTTCTTCTTGCCCTTGCCCATGTTGGCGAACAGGTTTTGCAACTGGCTGGTCATTTCTTCCATGCCAGGCGGGGCAGAGATATCCACGCCGGACACTTCGGCCACTTCGATCTCGATTTCCTTGTCATCCAGCTGGCCTTCACGCAGGCGCTTGCGGAACAGCTGACGGGTGTTGGAATCCGATGAAGGTGCGGCGTCTTCGTTGAAACCCATGCGTGCCGGTGGCAGCAGGGCGTCGAGGATGCGCTCTTCAGCGGCGTCTTCGGCGCGATGGCTGACCTTGGTCACTTCCTGTTCGCGCAGCATCTTCAGGGCGGCGTCAGCCAGGTCACGAATGATCGACTCGACATCGCGGCCCACATAACCGACTTCGGTGAATTTGGTCGCTTCGACCTTGATGAACGGGGCATTGGCCAATTTGGCCAGGCGACGGGCGATCTCGGTCTTGCCGACGCCGGTAGGGCCGATCATCAGGATGTTCTTGGGCGTTACTTCAACGCGCAGTTCTTCCGGCAGTTGCATCCGGCGCCAGCGGTTACGCAGCGCAATGGCAACGGCGCGCTTGGCATCGTCCTGGCCGATGATATGGCGGTTGAGTTCATGGACGATTTCGCGGGGAGTCATGGACATAGTGTTTGGCGGCCTCAAGCCTGAATAAGCCCAGGGCTTATTCGGCGAGGTCCTGCTCCTCAATGGTCTGATTGTGGTTGGTGAACACGCAGATATCGCCAGCGATACCCAGGGCGGTCTCGACGATTTCACGGGCTGACAGGTCGGTTTTCTTCAGCAGCGCGCTGGCCGCAGCCTGGGCGTAGCCGCCACCTGAACCCATGGCGATCAGGCCATGCTCGGGTTCAACCACGTCGCCGTTGCCGGTGATGATCAGGGAAGCGTCTTTGTTCGCAACCGCGAGCATGGCCTCCAGGCGGCTGAGGGAGCGGTCGGTGCGCCATTCTTTGGCAAGTTCCACAGCGGCGCGCACCAGGTGGCCCTGGTGTTTCTCAAGCTGGCCTTCGAAACGCTCGAACAGGGTAAAGGCGTCGGCGGTTGCGCCTGCGAAGCCGGCAAGCACCTGGCCGTGGTACAGGCGGCGCACTTTCTTGGCGTTGCCTTTCATCACGGTGTTGCCCAGGGAAACCTGGCCGTCGCCGCCCATGACAACTTTGCCGTGGCGACGTACTGAAACGATGGTGGTCAAGGGGAGAGTCTCCACGCAGCGGGGCGAAAATGCCCTGATGGAAACTCATATGGGGGTGGCGAGGGGGATTTCAACCGTAGGAAGGCAGGGCAGACGAGTGGTGATCGTTCCCACGCTCCGCGTGGTAATGCCGCCTTGACGCTCTGCGCCTGCTCTGTGACGCAGAGCGTCAAGGGACACGTTCCCACGCGGAGCGTGGGAACGATCAGTGAGTATGAGTCAGCGGCTCTGACGTTGTTGTAACAACAGGTTGCTAAACCCGGCGCCGGCCAATTGCTTTTGCGCCACGGTCAGCTGTTCGCGGTTGCTGAACGGCCCCACCAATACGCGATACCAGGTCGCGTCCTTCACCGTGCCGGACTCAACCGATACCGATTGGCCCAACAGAATGATCTGTGCGCGTACACGGTCCGCATCCGCCTGTTTCGGGAACGAGCCCGCTTGCAGGAAGAACTTGGTCACCGGCGCAGCCTTGGTGGCTGCCACTGGCGGTGCTGGCGGCGGCGTGATACCGGCCAGCGCGGCCTGGGCGCGCGCCGTGTCGATTTTTGCCGCTTCCGCTGGGGTTACCGGCGTGGTCGGCACTTGTGGCGTCGGCAGGGTTTTTTCCGGCACGGCGTCAGGCGGCACGATCACTTCCGATTCCGGCAGCAGCGTGTAGAAGTCGTACTTGGGCTTTACCGGTGCGGTCGGGCTCGGCGCGGTCTTGTTGGCTTCGGCGATTTTCGTGGCCTTTTGCTGCTCCTGTTTGACGCGCTTGACGTCATCGCCCTGACCGGGCTCCAGCTTCATCAGAAACACGATAAATGCGCCGACCGTCAGGCCGATGGCCATCCACAGCCAACCCGGAATCGGTTGCTTCGCCGGGGCCTGGTAGCGGCTGGCGCCGCGCTTGGGTGCAGGTTTTTTCTTGGCAGCCAACTTACATACGCTCCAGAGTTTCCAGGCCCAAGAGTTCCAGGCCTTGCTTGAGGGTGCGTCCAGCCAAGGCGGCAAGGCGCAGGCGACTTTGTTTCTGGGCTTCGTCGTCGGCGGTCAGGATCGGGCAGTTCTCGTAGAAACTGGAGAACAGGCCGGCCACTTCGTACAAATAGGTGCACAGGATGTGCGGCGTGCCTTTTTCGCCAACGCTGTTGAGCACTTCGCCAAATTGCGCGAGCTTGGCCGCCAGTTCCTGTTCGTGGACGGCGTCCAGCGCGATCTGGCCTTCGACTTCGCTGAAGTCCTTGCCCAGCTTGCGGAATACCCCGGCCACGCGAGTGTAGGCGTACAGCAGGTACGGCGCGGTGTTGCCTTCGAAGTTGAGCATCAGGTCGAAGTTGAAGCTGTAGTCGCTGGTGCGGTGCTTGGACAGATCGGCGTATTTCACCGCGCCAATGCCCACCACACGGGCGATGTTGCGCAGGTCGGCCTCGGCCAGCTCCGGGTTCTTTTCCTTCACCAGGTTGTAGGCACGTTCCTGGGCTTCGGTCAGCAGGTCGATCAGCTTCACGGTGCCGCCGTCGCGGGTCTTGAAGGGGCGGCCATCGGCGCCGTTCATGGTGCCAAAGCCCATGTGCTCCATGTGCATCGGGTGGGTGACGAAACCGGCGCGACGCGCCACTTCGAACACCTGCTGGAAGTGCAGGGCCTGGCGCTGGTCGACGAAGTACAGCGCACGGTCAGCCTTGAGCACGCCACTGCGGTAACGCACGGCGGCCAGGTCGGTGGTGGCGTAGAGGTAGCCGCCATCGGCCTTGACGATGATCACCGGCAGCGGCTCGCCGTCGGCGGTCTTGAATTCTTCGAGGAACACGCACTGGGCGCCGTTGCTTTCGACCAGCAGGCCCTTGGCCTTGAGATCGTTGACCACGTTGATCAGGTCGTCGTTGTAGGCGCTTTCGCCCATCACGTCGGCCATGGTCAGTTTCACGTTGAGCAGTTCGTAGATTTCCTGGCAATGGGACAGGGAAATTTCACGGAAGCGGTTCCACAGCGCCAGGCACTCTTCGTCGCCGGCTTGCAGCTTGACCACCAGGCCCCGTGCGCGGTCGGCGAACTCTTCAGACTCGTCAAACCGCTTTTTGGCGGCGCGGTAGAAGTTTTCCAGGTCGGCCAGCTCGTTGCTGGTGATCGGGTTTTCCTGCAGGTAGGCCATCAGCATGCCGAACTGGGTACCCCAGTCGCCCACGTGGTTCTGGCGGATCACGGTGTCGCCGAGGAATTCCAGCACCCGTGCCACGCCATCGCCAATGATGGTGGAGCGCAGGTGGCCCACGTGCATTTCCTTGGCCAGGTTCGGTGCCGACAGGTCGATGACCACGCGCTGGCTGTCGCCGGCCTTGCGTGCACCGATGCGCGCATCTGCCAGGGCGGCATCCAGGCGCGACGCCAGGGCCTGGGTGTTCTGGAAGAAGTTGATAAAGCCTGGGCCGGCAATTTCGGCCTTGGTGACACTGGCGTCAGCCGGCAGGGCTGCGATGATTTTTTCTGCCAGGTCACGCGGCTTCATGCCGGCCGGCTTGGACAGCATCATCGCGATGTTGCTGGCGAAGTCGCCATGGGTCTTGTCGCGGGTGTTCTCCACCTGGATCGCCGGCGACAGGCCTTCAGGCAACACACCTTCGTTGACGAGTTGGGTGAGGGCTTGTTGGATCAGCTGGCGAATGGTGTCTTTCATGGTGTTCTCTTTCGACCGCAAGCGGCGGCGCGCGATGCGCAGGTGGAAAAACTGGGCATTATCCGTGGCGAGGGCGGGCTTGCCAACCGTTCAGACTATATGGCGGACCTGCGGGCCTCTTCGCGGGCAAGCCCGCTCCCACATTTAAGGGTATTCACATTTCATAATGTGCGAGCTGGCTTGCCTGCGATGACGTAATTACCCTCAATACAAATCTACCGGGTCTACATCCAACGACCATCGCACTTGCCGACCGCTGGGCAGTTGCTCCAGCTCAAGCATCCAGCGACTTAATAGCCGATGCAGCGGGGCGCGGGAGGTTGCCTGCAAGAGTAGCTGAGCGCGATAACGTCCGGCGCGCCGCTCCATGGGCGCTGGCACCGGGCCGAGTAGTTCGATGCCACTGAGGGTCAGTTCGCCCAATAAACGTTCGGCGGCGCTGCAGGCCTCATCAAGAAAGCCTTCGGCCTGCCCGGGTTTGTGGGCTTCGGCACGCAGCAGCGCCAGGTGCGCAAAGGGCGGGAGGCCGGCGGCGCGGCGTTCGCTCAAGGCCTGTTCGGCGAAGGCAAAGTAGCCTTGTTCCGTCAGTTGAATCAGCAGCGGGTGGTCGGCTAGGTGCGTCTGGATAATCACCCTGCCTGGCTCTTCGGCCCGACCGGCGCGTCCTGCCACCTGCACGATCAACTGCGCCATGCGTTCGCTGGCGCGAAAATCCCCGGAGAACAACCCGCCATCGGCATCCAGGATCGACACCAGGGTCACCCGTGGGAAGTGATGCCCCTTGGCAAGCATCTGCGTGCCCACCAGGATGCACGGTTGGCCTTTGTGGATGGTGGCGAACAGTTGGTTCATGGCGTCTTTGCGCGACGTGCTGTCGCGGTCCACCCGTAGCACCGGGTAGTCCGGGAACAGAATGCCGAGGCGTTCTTCGGCGCGCTCGGTGCCGGCGCCCACGGGCCGCAGGTCCACCTTGCCGCACTGCGGGCAATGGCGCGGTACCCGTTCCACATGGCCGCAGTGATGGCAGCGTAACTCGCCGTGGCGCTGATGCACCGTCATGCGCGCATCGCAGCGCTCGCAGCCGGACATCCAGCCGCAGTCATGGCACAGCAACGTCGGGGCAAAGCCGCGGCGGTTGAGAAATACCAATACTTGCTGGCCGGCGGCCAGGGTCTGGCCAATGGCCTGTTGCATCGGGCCGGAAATACCGCTGTCCAGCGGGCGGCTTTTCACGTCCAGGCGCAGGAAGCGCGGTTGTTTGGCGCCGCCAGCACGCTCGTTCAGGCGCAGCAGCCCGTAACGGCCGGTGTAGGCGTTGTGCAGGCTTTCCAGGGACGGCGTGGCCGAGCCCAGCACAATCGGGATGTCTTCCTGGCGGGCGCGTATCAGCGCGAGGTCGCGGGCGTGGTAGCGCAAACCTTCCTGCTGTTTATAGGAGCCATCGTGCTCCTCGTCGACGATGATCAGCCCGGGGTTTTTCATCGGCGTGAACAGTGCTGAGCGCGTGCCGATAATAATGTCGGCCTCGCCATCCCGCGCCGCGAGCCACGACTCCAGGCGTTCACGGTCATTGACTGCCGAGTGCACCAAGGCGATCCGGGCATTGAAGCGTTGCTCGAAACGCGCCACGGTCTGCGGGCCCAGGTTGATCTCGGGGATCAGCACCAGTGCCTGCTTGCCCGCCTGCAGGGTTTCGCGGATCAGCTGCAAATAGACCTCGGTCTTGCCGCTGCCAGTGACGCCGGCCAGCAGGAACGCGTGGAAACTGTCGAAACCGGCGCGAATCGCCTCATACGCGGCGCGTTGCTCGGGGTTCAGCGGCAACTCCGGCTGGGCCAGCCAGTGTTCGTGGCGCGGGTCCGGGGCGTGTTTGCGGATTTCCACCTGCACCAGGCCCTTGGCCAGCAGCAGGTCGAGGCTGTCTTTGCTCAGCATCAGCTTGCTTAATAGCTGATGGGCCACGCCGTGTGGGTGTTGTGCCAAGGTGGCCAGGGCCTCACGCTGGCGCGGAGCGCGGGCGATGCGCGGGTCGTCGAGGCGTGCGCCGGGCACCATCGACCAGAAACGCTCCTGGCGCGCTTCGGCCAGTTCGCCCTGGCGCAGCAGCACAGGCAGCGCCCAGCTCAAGGTATCGCCCAGGCTGTGTTGGTAATACTGCGCGGTCCACAGGCACAGCTTGAACAGCGCGGGCGGCAGCGGTGGTGTGGCGTCGAGCAGGGCAATTGCCGGCTTGAGCTTTTCGGCAGGCACTTCGCTGTGGTCGGTGACTTCCACCAGAATGCCGATCATTTCCCGGCGCCCGAACGGCACGCGCACGCGCATGCCCGGTTGCAACTGCGCACGCGACACGCCGGGCGGGGCCCGGTAATCGAACAGGCGGCGCAGGGGCGAGGGCAGGGCTAGGCGCAAAATGGCGTCGGGCACGCGAGGATTCTCATCAATAAAGGCAAGCGGTGGCGCAGGGGCGCGAGCCTAGCAGACCGGGGGTGTCCCGTCTCCAGTACTGGAATCGGATCTTGTGGGAGCTGGCTTGCCTGCGAAAGCGCTAGTGCAGTAACAGATGCAGTGACTGACACACCGCCTTCGCGGGCAAGCCCGGCTCCCACATTGACGGCGGTGTGTGAGGAATATCTGATGAAAGGAAGTTTTCGACCATTCCCGCCGCTTGCGTGATTAAAAAGGTCTGGTAGAATCCGCGGCCTAATTACGTGCGGTATTCGATAATAGTGTCGAGTGGCGGCACGCTAGCCCGAGGAAGTGCCATGAAAGCCGATATCCATCCAGCGTACGAAACCATCGAAGTCACCTGCAGCTGCGGCAACAAGTTCGAAACTCGTTCGAACCTGTGCAAGCCACTGGGTACTGACGTATGCAACGAGTGCCACCCGTTCTACACCGGTAAGCAGAAAACTCTGGACACCGGCGGCCGCGTACAGCGCTTCGCAGATCGCTTTGGTGCTTTCGGCAAGAAGCCTGCTGCTACTCCAGCAGAGTAAGGTTCAAGAGCCTTATGGGCTTTTACCCGCTGTTGAAAAAGGCGTCCCTTGTGGGCGCCTTTTTTGTGCCTGGGATTTGGCTGGCGACCGCTCAGGCCAACCCCTTCTGCCCCGCCCCGGCGGCCATCGTGCGTGTGGAGGTACAGCGTGTGGTGGATGGCGACACGGTGCGCCTCAAGGACGGTCGCAGCGTGCGCATGATCGGCCTCAACGCGCCGGAAACCGGCAAGAAGGGTCGCCCTGACGAGCCATTCGCTGTCGCCGCCCGTCAGCGCCTGCAGGCGTTGGTCAAGGCCAGCGATGGGCGTGTCGGCCTGGTGGCGGGGCGCGAAGGCAAAGATCATTACGGGCGCACCCTGGCTCACCTCTACGGCGCCAATGGCGAGAATCTGGAGGCGCAACTGCTGGCCGAGGGTTTGGGGTACCAAGTGGGCGTCGCGCCGAATGTCGACCTGATGGCCTGCCAGCAGGCGGCCGAAAACAGCGCCCGCCAGGCACGGCTCGGCCTGTGGCGCCAATCGCCAGTGCACAGCGTGGCGAATCTCAAGCGCTCCGGGTTTGCCCTGGTGGCCGGTCGGGTCAGCAAGATCGAGCGCAATCGCGGTGGAATCTGGATTGAACTGCAGGGTTCACTGGTATTGCGTATTGCGCCCGAGCTGATCAGCCAGTTCGATACGGCCATGCTCGATGGTCTGCAAGGCCGCACCATTGAGGCGCGCGGTTGGGTGCAGGATCGAGCCCGCCGTGGCGGCCTGAAAAAAGGCCAAGCGCGCTGGCTGTTGCCGATAACCGACCCCGGCATGCTGAAATCGGCGCTTTGAATAAAAAATTGTAGACATTTTTTATTTCGATTGTGAACAGTTGAGCCCTTGTATCCCGTGGCTCTTGGCCAAAAGTCGTAGCGCAGGGCCCTTGACACCTGTGACTGCCCAGTCTTGTAGGGACTTTACGACACGCGTATCCTCGGCGGTCCGTCGACCAACAGTAAAAGCGGAATGCCGATATGTCTGATTTGAAAACTGCCGCTCTCGAATACCATGCCCATCCTCGTCCAGGAAAGCTGAGTGTAGAGCTCACCAAAGCCACTGCCACTGCCCGCGACCTGTCGCTGGCCTACAGCCCTGGTGTTGCCGAACCCGTACGTGAAATCGCCCGTGACCCAGAGCTGGCGTACAAGTACACCGGCAAAGGCAACCTGGTTGCAGTGATTTCCGATGGCACCGCGATTCTGGGCCTGGGTAACCTCGGCCCATTGGCTTCCAAGCCAGTCATGGAAGGCAAGGGCGTGCTGTTCAAGCGCTTTGCCGGCATCGACGTTTTCGACATCGAAGTCGATTCCGAAAGCCCGCAGGCGTTCATCGACACCGTCAAGCGCATTTCCATCACGTTCGGTGGCATCAACCTGGAAGACATCAAGGCACCTGAGTGCTTCGAGATCGAAAAGGCCCTGATCGAGCAGTGCGACATTCCGGTATTCCACGATGACCAACACGGCACCGCGATCGTTACCGCAGCCGGCATGATCAACGCCCTGGAAATTGCTGGCAAAACCCTGGGCGAGGCGAAAATCGTCTGCCTGGGCGCCGGTGCCGCGGCCATTTCCTGCATGAAGCTGATCATCAGCATGGGCGCTAAGCTGGAAAACATCTACATGGTCGACAGCAAGGGCGTGATTCAGTCCGAGCGCACCGACCTGAACCAGTACAAGGCGATGTTTGCCCATCCGTCCTCCAAGCGCACCCTGGCTGACGCCCTCGACGGTGCCGACGTGTTCGTTGGCCTGTCCGGCCCGAACCTGCTGAGCGCTGAAGGCCTCAAATCCATGGCGCCGAACCCTATCGTGTTCGCCTGCTCCAACCCGGATCCGGAAATCTCTCCAGAACTGGCCCACGCCACTCGCAGCGACGTGATCATGGCCACCGGCCGTTCGGACTACCCGAACCAGGTCAACAACGTATTGGGCTTCCCGTTCATCTTCCGTGGTGCCCTGGACGTTCGCGCCAAGCGCATCAACGAAGAAATGAAAGTGGCCGCTGCCAACGCCCTGCGTGAACTGGCCAAGCTGCCGGTACCTCAGGATGTGTGTGACGCCTACGGTGGCGCCAAGCTGGAATTCGGTCGTGAGTACATCATTCCGAAACCAATGGACAAGCGCCTGATCACCCTGATCTCCGATGCCGTGGCCAAGGCCGCTATCGAGACTGGTGTGGCTACCCTGCCGTATCCAAAGAACTACCCGCTGCAAAGCGTGGATGATGTGTTCAACGGCTAAGCCGTTGTAGACACACCCGCAAAAAAAGCCCCGCCTGAGTGATCAGTCGGGGCTTTTTTGTGGCTGATGTCCCGTGGCTGATCTTTCCCACGCTCTGCGTGGGAATGCCCACCTGGACGCTCCGCGTCTGCTTTTAAGATCGTGACGCAGAGCGTCACAGGATGCATTCCCACGCGGAGCGTGGGAACGATCGGCCGATCAGCGTGATCAGGTCAGAACAAATCGATCGGCGCGCCTTCATCCGCCGGCAGCGGGCTGCCCGGCACTGCGCCGTTGCCCAGTTCGTTGACCGATGGCGGTGTGTCTTCGCTCTTGAACAGCTCGAAGTACGCATTCGGCGTGCTCGGTGAAGCTGCGCGGCCACTGATCGGGTCGATGCGCAGGCTGAGGATGCCTTCTGGCTCTGGCTGGGTGTGCAGCGGCTTGTCCTTGAGCGCTGCGCCCATGTAGCTCATCCAGATCGGCAGGGCGACGGTGCCACCAAACTCGCGGCGGCCCAGGCTTTCAGGCTGGTCATAGCCGGTCCACACGGTGGTCACGTAGTCGCCGTTGTAGCCGGAGAACCACGCGTCCTTGGACTCGTTGGTGGTACCGGTCTTGCCAGCGATATCCGCACGGCCCAGAGCCAGTGCGCGGCGGCCGGTGCCCTTCTTGATCACGTCTTGCAGGATGCTGTTGAGGATGTAGGTAGTGCGGCCGTCCACGATGCGCTCGGCAACCGCTGGCGCTTGCGGTTCGGCCGGTGCGCCGGCGTTTGCGGCCGACGGTGTGCCTGGCGTCGCCTCGATGGTGATACCGCCGTTGCTCGGTACCGCAAGCCCGTCGGTCGCGGCCACACCATTGACCACATCGCCGGGTACCCGTGGCGGGTTGGCGGTGAACAGGGTGTCGCCATTGCGGCTTTCGATCTTGTCGATCAGGTACGGCGCGATCTTGTAGCCGCCGTTGGCAAAGGTGCTCCAGCCGGTGGCGATTTCCATCGGCGTGAGGGTCGCGGTACCCAGGGCCAGGGACAGGTTTGGCGGCAGGTCCGACTTGGCGAAGCCAAAGCGCGTCATATAGTCGATGGTCTTGCCTACGCCCATCGCCTGCAACAGGCGGATCGACACCAGGTTGCGTGACTTGTACAGCGCCTCGCGGATACGGATCGGGCCGAGGAACGTGTTGGTGTCATTCTTCGGGCGCCAGACCTTGTCCAGATATTCATCGACAAACACGATTGGCGCGTCGTTGACCAGGCTGGCGGCGGTGTAGCCGTTGTCCAGCGCGGCACTGTAGACAAACGGCTTGAAACTGGAGCCCGGCTGGCGCTTGGCCTGGGTAGCGCGGTTGTAGTTGCTCTGCTCGAAGGCAAAGCCGCCGACCAGTGCGCGGATCGCACCGTTCTGCGGGTCCAGGGACACCAGGGCGCCCTGGGCGAGCGGCACCTGGCTGAATTTGAGGCTGTCATCCTTTTGGCGTTGCACGCGGATCAAATCACCCACCTGGGCCACGTCGGATGGCTGCTTGGGCATCGGGCCCATGCTGTTGGTGTTCAGGAACGGGCGTGCCCACTTCATGCTGTCCCAGGCTACATGGGCTTCGCCAGAGCGGGTCAGCACTTGGATGCCGTCCTTGGTTACCTGGGTGACGATGGCCGGGTCCAGGCCGCTGATCGAACGCTGTTTGCCCAATTCGGTGGTCCAGGCACTCAGGGTCTTGCCCGGCAGGCGCGACTCGGGGCCACGGTAGCCGTGACGCTGGTCATAAGTGATCAGGCCTTCATGTACCGAATGGTTGGCGATTTCCTGCAAGTTGCTCGGCACCGTCGTGGTGACGCGGAAACCTTCGGTGTAGGCCTCGCTGCCATAACGGCCAACCATCTCGGCGCGGGCCATTTCGGCGATATAGGGTGCATTCACTTCTGGGGTCGGCACGTGATAGCTGGCGTTCAGCGGCTCGGCTACGGCACTTTCATAAGCGGCCTGGTCGATCTTGCCCAGTTTGTACATGCGGCCCAGGATCCAGTCACGGCGTTCTTTACTGCGCGCCGGGTTGGCCAGCGGGTTGAAGCGCGACGGTGCCTTGGGCAGGCCGGCGATCATCGCCATTTGCGCCAGGCTGGCGTCACGAATCGACTTGCCATAGTAGACCTGGGACGCGGCCTCGATGCCGTAGGCGCGGTTGCCCAAGTAGATCTTGTTGACGTACAGCTCGAGGATTTCATCCTTGGTCAACTGGCGTTCGATCTGCAGCGCCAGCAGGATTTCGGTGGCCTTGCGGGAAAAGCTGCGTTCGCTGGTGAGGAAGAAGTTCTTCGCCACCTGCATGGTGATGGTGCTGCCACCCGATTGAATGTGTCCACTTTTTACCAATTGCGTGGCTGCACGCACCAGGCTGCTGGGGTCTACGCCGTAGTGGTTGGCGAAATTATCGTCTTCGGCAGACAACAAAGCGCTGATGAAATTGGGTGGAATGTCGGCGAAACGGATCGGTGTGCGGCGCATTTCGCCGAACTCCGCGATCAGTTTTTCATCGCTGCTGTAGACCCGCAAAGGAATCTGCAACTGGATACTTCTGAGGGCCTCTACGGAGGGCAAACCCGGACTAAGGTAGAGGTAGGCCCCGCTGAGTACGAGCAGCAGCCCGCAAACGATGGCGACAATGGAGTACCCGAAAAACTTCAGCAGACGAATCAAGGCTTTTGGATTTCCAGAGAAAAGAATGAGTTACGCGTCGGGGATGCATGGCAAACGATGGATCGACCCGGGCAGCAGATAAAAAGCGGGAAAAAACGCTGGGCATTAAAGCATTTTTCAGCTTGGGGCGTCATTCGCGAGCCTTGAACAAGCCGACCGAATGCAAGGTGCCTGGCAGCAATCAGGCGAGATGACAGCCGGTATGACAGAGAAAGTTTTGGGGAGTTTTATGGGAAAGGGATTTTTCAGGCGAAAAGTCGACACGGTGTTGGGGGTCGATATCAATGACAGCGGCATCAAGCTGATCGAACTGGGCCGTTCATCAGGCGGTTTCAGCGTCCAGGGCTACGTTATGCAAATGCTGCCGCCCCAGGCGGTGGTGGACGGTACCTTGCTGGATCTTGAGGGTGTGGGCCGTATGTTGCAACAGGCACTGTCGCGCCTGGGTACCTCGGCCCGGTACGCCGCCGTGGCGGTTGCGGGCCCGTCGGTAATTACCCGGCTGATTGACATGGACGCCGGCCTCAGTGATGAGGAAATGGCCTGGAAGATCCAGATGGAAGCCGACCAGTTCATCCCCTATCCATTGGACGAGGTGGCCATCGACTTTCAGGTTCAAGGGCCATCGGCTCAAGGCCCGCAGTGGGTAGAGGTGATGCTGGCGGCGTGCCTGCGTGAGCAGGTCGAAGCGCGCGAGGCGGTTTTGGCCCTGGCGGGGCTGGTGCCGCGGGTGGTCGATGTAGAAGGGTTTGCATTGGAGCGCGCTTGCCTTCAGGATTTTGCCAGCTTCACGCCGGGTCATAGAGTCGATGGTGCACAATGGGCCTTGGATGCCCAAGGGATGGGAGTGGCTTGCGGGCTGGCCCTTAGGAGTTTCGCTGGATGACACGAATCAATCTTTTGCCTTGGCGCCAGGCCCTCGCGGAGCGCAGGCGCAAATACCTGTTGGTGCTATTGCTGGCGTTTGCCTGCGTGGCGCTCGCGGCACTGTGGTTGGCTGATCAAGTGATCGACCAGGCGATAGACCGGCAGGTAAGCCGCAACAGCCGCCTGGAAGAGCACATCGCTACCCAGGACTCGCGGATCAGGACTATCGACGACTTGCAGGCGCGAAGCCAGCAACTGGCCGAACGCATGAAGGTGGTTCAGGACCTGCACGATGCCCGCTCTTCCGGTGCCCGATTGTTCGAGCAATTGGCTCGCTCGGTGCCTGAAGGTGTCCATCTGCATGAGGTGGTTGCGAACGGCGACACCATCAGCATTCGCGGCACGGCAGAAAGCAACCAGGATATCGCCCGTTTGATGCAGCAACTCAAGCCAATCCACGGCTCCAGTTCGACCCGTCTGCAGCGCGTGCAAACCGAAGGTGCACGCGGCGAAAGTGAATTCCAGCTGATGGTGCGCCAGGGAGAGTCCAGCGAGGCGCAACCATGAGCCTGCCCAGGCTCGATTTTTCCACGCTCTCTTACAACGCTGCCAAATGGTCCCTGCCGGGCAAGGTGCTGCTTGGCTGTGTGCTGGCCGGCCTGGTGCTGGTGCTGGGCGAGGTTTCGCATGGGGGGCCGCAGCGGGAGCGATTGCACGGGCTTGAGGCGCGGGAGCAGGCGCTGCAGCAGCAACTCACAGAAAAGACCGGCCTGGCCGCGAGCCTTGAGGTGCGCACCCGGCAAGTCCGGAGCATGGAAGACAATCTCGCCAGCCTTCTAGGGCAATTGCCCGGCGAGTCCGAGCTGCCTGCCGTGCTGGAAGACATCGCCCGGCTGGCGTCTGCCCATGGGGTGTGGGTCGAAGGCATCACCGTGCTGGATGAAGCGCCTCGGCAGCTTTATATCGAACAACCCATGCAGATAAGCGCGTCCGGGGTTTACCACGACCTGGCGACGTTTGTCAGTGCCTTGGGTGGGTTGCCACGGGTCGTTACCGTGCAGGATATTGCGCTCGGGCATCAGGGCGCCTTGTTGCGTCTGAACATGCTCGCCAAGACCTATCGCAGCACCCTGCAAAACGGCAAGGCCCGTCAGGTGCTCGACCCAGGGCCGCAATTTGTCTACGAACCCTCGTCCTTGCGCGACCCGTTCACGCCGCCCGCCTTGCAGGCACCGCACGTTCCGGGCCGCCCGGCCCTTGCCCCGGATTTCACCCGGCCACGGGGACTGTTGGAGGGTATGCGCCTCGATCAGTTCGAAATGGTCGGTACGTTGTCCCGTGGTGCGCAGGCCTTTGCCTTGTTGCGGGCTGGGGCCAGGGTGTATCGGCTGGCGGTGGGTGATTACCTGGGGCCGGACCATGGCCAGGTCACGGCCATTCAAGACGCTGCTGTCGAGCTGGTGGAGCTGTTTCCCGATGGACAGGGCGCCTGGCTGGAACGCCCGCGAACCCTTGTGCTGAACGTCAACTCATAACGGAATCAAACAATGAAAAGGACCTTCTCGTCCTTCGGTGTGGCGCTATGGATAGCGTTCACGGCACCGATGGCTGCTGCTGTGCCCAATCGCCTGGACCTTATCCAACTGCCGCCGCCCGACAGTGCCCAGCCGGTCAGCTATACAGGCGCCAAGCTGACCCTGAATTTCCAGGACATCGACCTGCGTGCGGTCTTGCAGCAAATTGCCGATGTCGCCGGGCTCAACCTGGTGACCAGCGATGAGGTGCAGGGCTCGATCACCCTGCGGCTCAAGGATGTGCCCTGGGACCAGGCTCTGGACCTGGTACTGCAAACCAAGGGCTTGGACAAGCGAGTCAAGGCGGGCGTGTTGCTGGTGGCGCCCGCCGATGAATTGGCTGCTCGCGAGCTGTTGATGCTGGAGTCGCGCAAGCAGATGGCCGAGCTGGCGCCCTTGCGTCGGGAGCTGCTGCAGGTCAATTACGCCAAGGCCGCCGACCTGGCCAAGCTGTTTCAGTCGGTGACCGGCTTTGAGGGCGCCACCGATGAGCGCGGTTCGGTGGCGGTGGATGACCGCACCAACAACATCATCGCCTACCAGACTGGCGAGCGGCTCGAAGAGCTGCGGCGCATCGTGGCGCAACTGGATATCCCGGTACGCCAGGTCATGATCGAGGCGCGGATTGTGGAGGCCAATGTCGACTACGACAAAAGCCTGGGTGTGCGCTGGGGTGGGCGGCTCACCCGTGGCAACAGCGGGGTTGGCGGTATTGGCAAGCCGCTGGCGGAGGGTGCCGAGCCGCCGCAAAACCCACCCAGTTCACCCTTTGTCGACTTGGGGTCGCTGGCCGGAACCTCGGGCCTGGGGATCGCCTATATCACCGACAACCTGTTGCTGGACCTTGAGCTGACCGCCATGGAAAAAACCGGCAACGGTGAGATCGTCTCGCAGCCCAAGGTCGTCACCTCCGACAAAGAGACTGCACGCATCCTCAAAGGCACCGAGATTCCTTATCAGGAATCCACCTCCCAGGGTGCCACCTCGGTGTCGTTCAAAGAGGCCTCGCTGTCGCTTGAAGTCACGCCGCAAATCACTCCCGACGACCATGTGATCATGGCGGTCAAGGTCACCAAGGATGAGCCCGACTACCTGAACCGACTCAATGACGTGCCGCCGATCAAGAAAAACGAGGTCAACGCCAAGGTTCTGGTCAGGGATGGCGAGACCATCGTCATTGGCGGGGTTTTCTCCAACACCCAAAGCAAAGTGGTAGATAAAGTGCCATTTTTGGGCGATGTGCCGTATCTTGGCCGCCTTTTCCGGCGCGATGTGCTGGCGGAGAAAAAATCCGAGCTGCTGGTGTTCCTGACTCCGCGTATCATGAATAACCAGGCGATTGCTGTGAGTCGTTGATTCTGTGCGAAATTTGATTCTTGTAGGGCCGATGGGGGCTGGAAAAAGCACCATCGGCCGTTTGCTGGCCAAAGAGCTGCGCCTGCCGTTCAAAGATTCCGACAAGGAAATTGAATTGCGCACGGGTGCCAATATCCCATGGATCTTCGATAAAGAAGGCGAGCTGGGCTTTCGTGACCGCGAGCAGGCGATGATTGCCGAGCTGTGCGGCTGCGATGGCGTGGTATTGGCGACCGGCGGTGGCGCCGTCATGCGCGATGAAAACCGTCGGGCGCTGCATGCCGGTGGTCGGGTGGTGTATTTGCACGCGTCGGTCGAACAGCAGGTGGGCCGTACCGCCCGTGATCGCAATCGCCCGTTGCTGCGCACCGCCGACCCGGCGAAAACCCTGCGGGACCTGCTGGCGCTGCGCGATCCGCTGTATCGGGAAATCGCCGATCTGGTGGTGGAAACCGATGAGCGGCCACCTCGGATGGTCGTACTTGACATCCTTGAGCGCCTGCAACGGTTGCCACCCCGTTAAAGCCTGGCCCGAAATGCGCTATTCTTGGCGGCGCGCCATGACCTTATAAGGTATGGCGTAGAGCCACCAGGCGGTGTCGAGATGTCGACAGTGCCGGTCGTTAATACATCTTCAACGCGGGGACACATGCAGACACTTAAGGTCGATCTAGGCGAGCGCAGCTACCCGATCCACATTGGCGCAGGTCTGTTGGACCAGCCCGAACTGCTTGCGCCGCATATTGCCGGCCGACAGGTGGCAATCATCTCCAACGAAACGGTCGCGCCGCTGTACCTTGAGCGTCTGAGCCGCAGCCTGGCGGCGTACTCGGTGATCTCCGTGGTGTTGCCTGACGGCGAAGCCCACAAAAACTGGGAAACCCTGCAACTGATCTTTGATGGCCTGCTGACTGCGCGCCATGACCGTCGAACCACTGTGGTCGCCCTGGGCGGCGGTGTGATTGGCGACATGGCCGGGTTTGCCGCGGCCTGCTACCAGCGCGGCGTGGATTTCATCCAGGTGCCGACCACCTTGCTGTCCCAGGTCGATTCGTCGGTGGGCGGCAAGACCGGCATCAACCACCCGCTGGGCAAGAACATGGTCGGCGCGTTCTACCAGCCTCAGGCTGTGCTGATCGACACCGCTACCCTCAACACCTTGCCGCCGCGCGAGTTGTCGGCGGGCCTGGCGGAAGTCATCAAGTACGGGCTGATCTGCGATGAGCCGTTCCTGACCTGGCTGGAAGAACACATGGACGCCTTGCGCGCCCTCGATCAGGTAGCCCTGACCGAAGCGATCTCCCGCTCTTGCGCGGCCAAGGCGCTGGTGGTCAATGCCGACGAGCGCGAGTCCGGCGTGCGGGCCACGCTGAACCTGGGCCACACCTTCGGCCATGCGATCGAAACGCACATGGGCTATGGTGTGTGGTTGCATGGGGAAGCCGTAGCGGCTGGCACCGTGATGGCATTGGACATGTCGCAGCGCCTGGGCTGGATCAGCGCCCAAGAGCGCGATCGCGGTATCCGCCTGTTCCAGCGCGCCGGTTTGCCGGTTGTTCCGCCCACGGAGATGACCGAGGCGGATTTCCTTGAACATATGGCGATAGACAAGAAAGTGATCGACGGTCGACTTCGACTGGTACTGCTGCGCCACATCGGCGATGCCGTGGTGACCGACGATTATCCAAAAGAGATTCTACAGGCCACGCTGGGAGCGGATTACCGCGCCCTGGCCCAGCTCAAAGGTTAATAAGACCCGATGACTAGTTTGCATGCCGACGAGGCGTTCCTCGGCCATTATCACTTGAGCCACGACCCCTTCGCACCACGGGTGCCGGGTTTCAAGTTCTTCCCCGCCCAGCGCAAGCCGGTACTTGGGCAGTTGCATCACCTTGCGCGCTACAGCCAGTTGCTGCTGGTGGTGACCGGCCCTCTGGGCAGCGGCAAGACCTTGCTGCGCCAGGCGCTGGTGGCCAGCACCAACAAACAATCGGTGCAGAGCGTGGTGGTATCTGCCCGCGGTGCCGGTGATGCGGCTGGCGTACTGCGCGAGGTGGCGCAAGCGTTGAACGTCTCCAACGCCGAGCCGAACGCGATTCTCAAGCAGGTGGTGCAATTGGGCCTGACCGGCCAGGAAGTCTACCTGCTGGTAGACGACGCCGAGCAGCTCGACGAATCGGCCCTGGAAGCCTTGCTGGCGCTGGCAGCGGGTACGCCGGAAGGTCGCCCGCATGTGTTCCTGTTCGGTGAGTCGTCGTTGATCGCCGATCTGGAGCAGATCAGCGGTGAGCAGGAGCTGTTTCACGTCATCGAGTTGCAGCCGTACGAAGAGGAAGAAACCCGCGAATACCTTGCACAACGTCTTGAAGGCGCAGGGGCGGGTATCGAACTTTTCACCGCTGCGCAGATCTCTGATATTCACGAAAGCTCCGATGGCTGGCCTGGAAACATCAACCAGGTTGCCCGCGATGCCATGATCGAAGCCATGATTGCCAGCCGCTCTGCGGTCAAGCGTCCAAAGATGGGGTTCACTATGCCTAAGAAGCACGTATTGGCTATTTCCGCCGTTGTCGTGGTCGCTGTTGCCGCCGCCTGGTTGATCCCGGGCCGCAACAAAGCACCGACAACCACTGGCGCGCCAACCGAACAGGCGCAGTTGCCGCTGGGCAAGCCCACGCCAAACGTCGAATTTGCCAACTCCGGCCAACCGACCAACCTGCCGATGGTCGGCCAACCTGTGATGCGCGGCCCTCTGGCAGAAGAAGCCGGTGGCATCTCCGAAGGTGACGACGGTGTGCCGGTGGAAGGCTCCAGCGCCACGCCGCCGACCGTGACCACCACCGCGCCACCTGCAGGCGTACCGGCCGGTGTGCCAGCGACGCCGGTTGCTCCGGTCGCCAAGCCGACTCCGACGCCGGCGCCCACCGTTGCTACCGCCAAGCCTGCTCCGGTGACCAAGCCTGTCGCACCAGCGCCAGCCGCCAAACCAGCCCCTGCCGCCAAGCCAGCGGAAAAACCAGCCGCCATCGTTGCCAAGGCCGGCGCTGCTGGCAGCAGCTGGTACAGCAGCCAGCCTACCGGTAACTTCGTGGTACAGATCCTCGGCACCAGCTCCGAAGCCAACGCCCAGGCGTTCGTCAAAGAGCAGGGCGGCCAGTACCGTTATTTCAAGAAAGTGCTCAACGGCAAGCCTCTCTACGTGATCACCTACGGCAGCTTCCCAAGCCGCGCCGCAGCCGATTCTGCTATCAAAGCCTTGCCAGCGAAGGTTCAGGCTGGTAAACCTTGGCCTCGCACTGTTGCCAGCGTTCAACAAGAACTGGCAGCAACTCGCTGAAGATCCGGCGGCCTTACCCAGGCCGCCCTCCCGGCACCTCAAAAAAATCCGCAAGTGCGTGCAGTCTCCCGAGACCGCGCGCTTTGTGGTGTCTGCGTCACAGTGGCTTTTGAGTCGTAGCGGTCAGAATTAAAAAAGTTTTGACTAGCACAGCATATCGCTTTAAACCTTTCATAAATGCGACATAGATTTGCGACATTTCGTCGCTAAATTTGTGAGCGTCTGTGTCGGTGTGTACAATGACCTCCCTTTTGCCCCCGCTAAGCCGGCGTACGTTCGGCGTGGAAGGTAACCGGTTGAATTGAAAAGAAATTTGCCTCGGTAAAAGAGGCAGCCTGGTGAGAAAGTGTCTATGAAAGCAGGTCTGTACCAACCCGATGAATTCAAGGATAACTGCGGTTTCGGCCTGATAGCCCACATGCAGGGCGAACCCAGTCATACCCTTTTGCAAACGGCCATCGAGGCCCTGACCTGCATGACCCACCGCGGTGGGATCAACGCCGACGGCAAGACCGGTGACGGCTGTGGCTTGCTGATTCAAAAGCCCGACCAGTTCCTGCGCGCTGTCGCCAAAGAGCAATTCGCGGTCGAACTGCCCAAGCAGTACGCCGTGGGCATGGTGTTTTTCAACCAGGACCCGGTAAAAGCCGAAGCCGCTCGCGAGAACATGAACCGCGAGATCGCCGCCGCCGGCCTGCAAATCGTCGGATGGCGCAAAGTGCCCATCGACACCAGCGTACTCGGCCGCCTGGCCCTGGAGCGCCTGCCGCAGATCGAACAAGTGTTCATCGCCGGCGATGGCCTGAGCGACCAGGACATGGCGATCAAGCTGTTCACGTCCCGTCGTCGTTCGTCGGTGCTCAACGCCGCCGACACCGACCATTACATCTGCAGCTTTTCCCACAAGACCATCATTTATAAAGGCCTGATGATGCCGGCGGACCTCACCGCCTTCTATCCAGACCTGAGCGATGAGCGCCTGCAAACCGCAATCTGCGTGTTCCACCAGCGCTTTTCCACCAATACCCTGCCGAAATGGCCGCTGGCCCAGCCATTCCGCTTCCTCGCCCACAACGGCGAGATCAATACCATCACTGGCAACCGCAACTGGGCCCAGGCCCGTCGCACCAAGTTCGCCAACGATTTGATGGACCTCGAAGAGCTCGGCCCGCTGGTCAATCGCGTGGGGTCCGACTCCTCCAGCATGGACAACATGCTCGAACTGATGGTCACCGGCGGCATCGACCTGTTCCGTGGCGTGCGCATGATCATTCCGCCAGCGTGGCAGAACGTCGAGACGATGGACCCGGACCTGCGTGCGTTCTACGAGTACAACTCGATGCACATGGAACCGTGGGACGGCCCGGCCGGCGTGGTCATGACCGACGGCCGCTATGCGGTGTGCCTGCTCGACCGTAACGGCCTGCGCCCGGCGCGTTGGGTGACCACCACCAACGGTTTCATCACCCTCGCCTCGGAAATCGGCGTGTGGGACTACAAGCCTGAAGACGTGATCGCCAAAGGCCGTGTGGGCCCTGGCCAGATCCTGGCCGTGGACACCGAGACCGGGCAGATCCTCGACACCGACGCCATCGACAACCGCTTGAAGTCCCGTCACCCGTACAAGCAATGGCTGCGCAAGAACGCCCTGCGCATCCAGGCGACCATGGAAGACAACGACCACGGTTCGGCTTTCTATGACGTCGACCAGCTCAAGCAGTACATGAAGATGTACCAGGTCACGTTCGAAGAGCGCGACCAGGTGCTGCGTCCGCTCGGTGAGCAAGGCTACGAGGCCGTCGGCTCCATGGGCGATGACACGCCAATGGCCGTGCTGTCCCAGCGCGTACGCACGCCGTACGACTACTTCCGCCAGCAGTTCGCCCAGGTGACCAACCCGCCGATCGACCCGCTGCGTGAAGCCATCGTGATGTCCCTGGAAGTGTGCCTCGGCGCCGAGCGCAACATCTTCCAGGAATCGCCTGAGCATGCCTCCCGTGTGATCCTCAGCTCGCCGGTCATTTCCCCGGCCAAATGGCGCTCGCTGATGACCCTTGAGCGTCCGGGCTTCGATCGTCAGATCATCGACCTGAACTACGACGAGAGCCTGGGCCTTGAAGCCGCAGTGCGTAACGTTGCTGACCAGGCTGAAGAAGCCGTGCGTGCCGGTCGTACCCAGATCGTACTGACCGACCGCCATATCGCGCCGGGCAAGTTGCCGATCCACGCGTCCCTGGCGACCGGCGCGGTGCACCACCGCCTGACCGAAAAAGGCCTGCGCTGCGACTCCAACATCCTCGTGGAAACCGCCACTGCCCGTGACCCGCATCACTTTGCGGTGCTGATCGGTTTCGGCGCTTCGGCGGTTTACCCGTTCCTCGCGTACGAAGTGCTGGGTGACCTGATCCGTACCGGTGAAGTGCTGGGCGACCTCTATGAGGTGTTCAAGAACTACCGCAAGGGCATCACCAAGGGCCTGCTGAAGATCCTGTCGAAGATGGGTATCTCCACCGTCACCTCCTACCGTGGCGCGCAGTTGTTCGAAGCCATCGGTCTGTCCGAAGAAGTCTGCGAGCTGAGTTTCCGTGGCGTACCGAGCCGCATCAAGGGTGCGCGTTTCGTCGACATCGAAGCCGAGCAAAAAGCCCTGGCCTTGGAGGCCTGGAGCGCGCGTAAGCCGATCCAGCAAGGTGGCCTGCTCAAGTTCGTGCACGGTGGCGAATACCATGCCTACAACCCGGACGTGGTCAACACCCTGCAAGCCGCTGTGCAGCAGGGCGACTACGCCAAGTTCAAGGAATACATGAGCCTGGTGGACAACCGCCCGGTGTCGATGATCCGCGATCTGTTCAAGGTGAAAACTCTGGACACGCCGATGGACATCGCCGAAGTCGAGCCGCTGGAGTCGATCCTCAAGCGCTTCGACTCCGCCGGTATTTCCCTGGGCGCCCTATCGCCCGAGGCTCACGAAGCCCTGGCCGAAGCCAT
This sequence comes from Pseudomonas sp. PA-7-1E, assembly GCF_021605325.1. Lineage (NCBI taxonomy): Bacteria > Pseudomonadati > Pseudomonadota > Gammaproteobacteria > Pseudomonadales > Pseudomonadaceae > Pseudomonas > Pseudomonas sp. PA-7-1E. The sequence goes on along the minus strand of NZ_WKFA01000004.1, from coordinate 133,885 downwards.
GAACCGCCTGGGTGCGCGTTCCAACTCCGGCGAAGGCGGTGAAGACCCGGCGCGCTACGGCACGCTCAAAAGTTCGAAGATCAAGCAGGTGGCCACCGGTCGTTTCGGGGTGACCCCGGAGTACCTGGTGAATGCCGAGGTGCTGCAGATCAAGGTGGCCCAAGGCGCCAAGCCGGGTGAGGGTGGTCAACTGCCAGGCGGCAAGGTCAACGGTTTGATCGCCAAGCTGCGCTATGCGGTGCCGGGCGTGACGTTGATCTCGCCACCGCCGCACCACGACATTTACTCGATTGAAGACTTGTCGCAGCTGATTTTCGACTTGAAACAAGTCAACCCCCAGGCCCTGGTCTCGGTGAAACTGGTGGCAGAAGCCGGCGTCGGCACCATCGCCGCCGGTGTGGCCAAGGCCTATGCCGACCTGATCACCATCTCCGGCTACGACGGCGGCACCGGCGCTTCGCCGCTGACCTCGATCAAGTACGCCGGTGCACCGTGGGAGCTCGGCCTGGCCGAAACCCACCAGACCCTGCGCGGCAACGACCTGCGCGGCAAGGTGCGAGTACAGACCGACGGCGGCCTGAAAACCGGCCTCGATGTGATCAAGGCCGCGATCCTCGGCGCCGAAAGTTTCGGCTTCGGTACTGCGCCTATGATCGCCCTGGGCTGCAAATACCTGCGCATCTGCCACCTGAACAACTGCGCCACCGGCGTGGCGACTCAGAACGAGAAACTGCGCAAGGATCACTACATCGGCACCGTCGACATGGTGGTGAATTTCTTCACCTACGTCGCCGAAGAAACCCGTGAGTGGCTGGCCAAATTGGGCGTGCGTTCGCTGGAAGAGCTGATCGGTCGCACCGACCTGTTGGACATCCTCGAAGGCCAGACCGCCAAGCAACAACATCTGGACCTCACGCCGCTGTTGGGCAGCGATCACATCCCGGCAGACAAGCCACAATTCTGCCAGGTGGACCGCAACCCACCGTTCGACAAAGGCCTGCTGGCCGAGAAAATGGTCGAAATGGCCGGCTCCTCGATCAACGACGCCAGCGGTGGCGAATTCGCCCTGGATATTTGCAACTGCGACCGTTCCATCGGCGCACGCATCTCCGGCGAAATCGCACGCAAGCACGGCAACCAGGGCATGGCGAAAGCGCCGATCACCTTCCGCTTCAAGGGCACTGCGGGCCAGAGCTTCGGCGTGTGGAACGCCGGCGGCCTGCACATGTACCTGGAAGGCGACGCCAACGACTACGTGGGCAAGGGCATGACTGGCGGCAAACTGGTCATCGTTCCGCCGGCTGGCAGTGTGTACAAGACCCAGGACAGTGCCATCATCGGCAACACCTGCCTGTACGGCGCCACCGGTGGCAAGCTGTTTGCCGCAGGTACTGCCGGTGAGCGTTTCGCCGTGCGTAACTCCGGTGCTCACACCGTGGTGGAAGGCACTGGCGATCACTGCTGCGAGTACATGACCGGAGGCTTTGTCGCGGTACTGGGCAAGACCGGTTACAACTTCGGTTCGGGCATGACCGGCGGTTTCGCCTACGTGCTCGACCAGGACAACACCTTCGTCGACAAGGTCAACCACGAGTTGGTCGAGATCCAGCGCATCAGCGGCGAAGCCATGGAATCCTACCGGAACCACTTGCAGCACGTGCTGGACGAGTACGTCGAGGAAACCGGCAGCGAATGGGGTCGCAACCTCGCCGAAAACCTCGATGATTACCTGCGTCGTTTCTGGCTGGTCAAGCCCAAGGCTGCCAACCTGAAATCGTTGCTTTCCAGCATCCGTGCCAACCCGCAGTGATATGCGCCTGAACAGTTTGATGAGGTTTTAACATGGCTGAACGTCTGAATAACGACTTCCAGTTCATCGATGTCGGGCGCAAAGATCCGAAGAAGAAACTGTTGCGTCAACGCAAGAAAGAGTTCGTGGAAATCTACGAACCCTTCAAGCCCCAGCACTCGGCCGACCAGGCCCACCGCTGCCTGGGATGCGGTAACCCGTATTGCGAATGGAAGTGCCCGGTGCACAACTTCATTCCCAACTGGCTCAAACTGGTGGCCGAGGGCAACATCCTCGCCGCCGCCGAGCTGTCGCACCAGACCAACACCCTGCCGGAAGTCTGCGGCCGGGTGTGCCCGCAAGACCGTCTGTGTGAAGGTGCCTGCACCCTCAACGACGGCTTCGGCGCGGTGACCATCGGTTCGGTGGAGAAGTACATCACCGATACGGCGTTCGCCATGGGCTGGCGCCCGGACATGTCCAAGGTCAAGCCAACCGGCAAGCGCGTCGCGATCATCGGCGCGGGCCCTGCTGGCCTGGGGTGTGCCGACGTGCTGGTGCGTGGCGGCGTGACTCCGGTGGTGTTCGACAAGAACCCGGAAATCGGTGGCCTGCTGACCTTCGGTATCCCTGAATTCAAGCTGGAAAAAACCGTACTCAGCCACCGTCGTGAAGTGTTCACTGGCATGGGTATCGAGTTCCGCCTCAATACCGAAATCGGCAAAGACATCACCATGGAGCAACTGCTCGCCGAATACGATGCGGTGTTCATGGGCATGGGCACCTACACCTACATGAAGGGCGGCTTTGCCGGTGAGGACTTGCCCGGCGTGTATGACGCGCTCGACTTCCTGATCGCCAACGTCAACCGCAACCTGGGCTTTGAAAAGTCGCCGGAAGATTTCGTCGACATGAAGGGCAAGAAGGTCGTGGTGCTGGGCGGTGGCGACACCGCGATGGATTGCAACCGCACCTCGATCCGCCAGGGCGCCAAGTCGGTGACCTGCGCTTATCGCCGTGACGAAGCCAACATGCCCGGCTCGCGCAAAGAGGTGAAGAACGCCAAGGAAGAAGGCGTGAAATTCCTCTACAACCGCCAGCCGATCGCCATCGTCGGTGAAGACCGTGTGGAAGGTGTGAAGGTGGTCGAGACCCGTCTCGGCGAACCGGACGCCCGTGGCCGTCGCAGCCCCGAGCCGATCCCGGGTTCCGAAGAAATCATCCCGGCCGACGCCGTGGTCATCGCCTTCGGTTTCCGCCCAAGCCCGGCGTCGTGGTTCGAGCAGTTCGAAATCCAGACCGACAGCCAGGGCCGCGTCGTGGCCCCGGAACAAGGCCAGTACAAGCACCAGACCAGCAACCCGAAGATCTTCGCCGGTGGCGACATGGTGCGTGGGTCGGACCTTGTGGTCACCGCGATCTTCGAAGGCCGTAACGCCGCCGAAGGCATCCTGGACTACCTGCAAGTCTGATGATCGTTCCCACGCTCTGCGTGGGAATGCCGCCAGGACGCTCCGCGTCCCGAACAGCATGACGCGGAGCGTGGGAGCGATCCTGCGGCGGCATTGCCGCGACAAATTGACCCGATAGACAAAAGGCACGGTGCATTCCGTGCCTTTTGCGTCGCGCTCTGAGAAAATGCCCGCACTTTTTTTGCGGATGCCGACATGACTGCCCTCAAGAACGACCGTTTCCTTCGTGCCCTGCTCAAGCAACCCGTAGACGTCACCCCGGTGTGGATGATGCGTCAAGCCGGTCGCTATCTGCCGGAATACCGCGCCAGTCGCGCCAACGCCGGTGATTTCATGAGCCTGTGCATGAACCCGGAGTTCGCCTGCGAAGTCACGATGCAGCCGCTGGACCGCTACCCACAACTGGATGCGGCCATCCTCTTCTCCGATATCCTCACCATCCCGGACGCCATGGGCCAAGGCCTGTACTTCGAAACCGGCGAAGGCCCGCGCTTCAAGAAAGTCGTCAGCACCCTGGCCGATATCGAAGCCCTGCCGATCCCTGACCCACACAAAGACCTGGGCTACGTGATGGATGCTGTGAGCACCATCCGCCGCGAGCTCAACGGCCGCGTGCCGCTGATCGGTTTCTCCGGCAGCCCCTGGACCCTGGCCACCTACATGGTTGAAGGCGGCTCGTCGAAAGACTTCCGCAAGACCAAAGCCATGCTCTACGACAACCCGCAAGCCATGCACCTGTTGCTGGACAAGCTGGCGCAGTCGGTCACGTCCTACCTCAACGGCCAGATCATGGCGGGTGCCCAAGCGGTACAGATTTTCGACACCTGGGGTGGCAACCTGTCGGCGGCGGCGTACCAGGAGTTCTCCCTGGCCTACATGCGCAAGATCGTCAGCGGCCTGATCCGTGAGCACGAAGGCCGCAAGGTTCCGGTGATCATGTTCACCAAAGGCGGCGGCCTGTGGCTGGAAAGCATCGCTGACGCGGGCGCCGATGCATTGGGCCTGGACTGGACCTGCGACCTCGGCGAAGCGCGCCGTCGCGTCGGCAACCAGGTTGCCCTGCAAGGCAACATGGACCCGACCGTGCTGTACGCCAAGCCAGAAGCGATCCGCGCCGAAGTCGGACGCATCCTGGCCAGCTATGGCAAGGGCAGTGGCCACGTGTTCAACCTTGGCCACGGCATCACACCGGAAGTGAACCCGGAGCACGCGGGTGCGTTCTTGCGCGCAGTGCACGAACTATCGGCGCAATACCACGAGTAAAACGCAAAACAAAATGTGGGAGCTGGCTTGTCGGGTCGCCGCATCGCTGCGATGGCGGCGGCGAATTCAACACCGCTATCGCAGGCAAGCCAGCTCCCACATAAAGCCAGTCGCCTCAGGCTTTCACATGGCCCAGTGGCGGCAACTTCGCCAGCTTCAACGCCACCAGCAACGCGCCAACCAACAGAGCGACGATGAACGCGCCAATCCCGTTCCACCCGGCAAAGTGCCAGAAAAACCCACCCGCCGTCCCGGCAATGCTCGACCCGACGTAATAGCAGAACAGGTACAGCGACGACGCCTGCCCCTTGGCCTTCACTGCGCGGCGGCCGATCCAGCTGCTGGCGACCGAGTGGGCGCCGAAGAAGCCGAAGGTGAACACCAGCATGCCCGGTACCACCAGCCACAAAGGCGTGAACAGCGTCAGGGCCATGCCGGCGAGCATCAGCACGATGGTGCCCCATAGCACGCGGCGGCGGCCGAGGCGGTCGGCCAGTGAGCCGATCTTGGCCGAGCTGTAGATGCCCGAGAGGTACACCACTGACAGCAAACCGACCACCGCCTGGCTCAGATCGTAGGGGGAGGCCAGCAGGCGATAGCCGATGTAGTTGAACATCGTCACGAACGCGCCCATCAGCAGGAAGGCTTCAAGGAACAGCCACGGCAGGCCGGCGTCCTTGAAGTGCATGACAAAGCCGTCCACCAGGCTGCGTGGCTTGAGGCTGCTGGCGCGGAAGTTGCGCGATTCGGGGAGGATCTTCCAGAACACCGTGGCAGCGATCAACGCCAGGGCGCCGATGATCAGCATTGCGGTGTGCCAGCTGACGAAGTCGATCAACACGCCGATGATCAGGCGCCCGCTCATGCCCCCAATCGCGTTGCCGCCGATGTACAGGCCCATGGCCAGGCCGATGTGCTGCGGGTGGATCTCTTCGCTGAGGTAGGTCATGGCCACGGCGGCCAGGCCGCTCAAGGACAAGCCCACCAGTGCACGCATCAACAGGATGCCCTCCCAGCTCGGCATCAAGCCGCTGGCGATGGTGGCCAGCGCCGCACAGAACAACGCAGCGACCATCACCGGCTTGCGCCCCAGCCTGTCGGATATCGGCCCGGTGATCAGCAGGCCGCAGGCGAGCATGGCGGTCGCGACGGACAAAATCAGGCTGCTTTGCGCCGCATTGATGGAAAACTCGTGGGACAGCGCCGGCATCATCGGCTGCACGCAATACAACAGCGCAAAGGTGGCGAAGCCGCCGGAGAACAGCGCCAGCACGGTGCGCATGAACATTGGCGTGCCTTTTTCGATGTACGCGTCGTTGAGCTGCGCCACCACGTCATCAAGGGCTGAGGGCGGGGTGTGTTGGGCAAGTGGAGCAACAGCAGGATTCACGAGGGACCTCGGGGAGGAAAGTCTGCCAGGACTGACAATACGAAAAAGCATATAGCTGGCTAATGATTCTTTCCAATATATTGTTCGACCTGTTTGATAGCTTTTACAACCTAATGAGGCTTGCATGGAATTTCGCCATTTGCGCTACTTCATCGCCGTTGCCGAAGAACTGCACTTCGGCCGCGCCGCGCAGGTGCTGGGCATCTCGCAGCCGCCCCTGAGCCAGCAGATCCAGGCGCTGGAACACGAGCTGGGCGCACGCTTGTTCGAGCGTACCAATCGTCGGGTCGAGCTGAGCGAGGCCGGGCGTTTGTTCTTGCAAGAGGCACGGTTGGTGCTGGCCCAGGTCGACAAGGCGGCAGATGTGGCGCGGCGTGCGCAGTTGGGGGAACTGGGTGAATTGAAGATCGGCTTCACCTCGTCTGCGCCGTTCAACGCCAGCATTCCCCAGGCGATCTTCGCCTTCCGCCAGGCATTCCCGGCGGTGCATCTGAACCTGCAAGAAATGAGCAGCACCCAAGTAGCCGAGTCGCTGGTGGACGAGTCGATTCAGGTTGGGTTGATGCGGCCTTTGCCCTTGCCCGACTCACTGAACGTGATCGAGTTGATGCGCGAACCCTTGGTCGCGGTATTGAGCGCCGGCCACCCGTTGGCGCAAGGCAGTGAGCGCGGCTTGCATCTGGAGCAATTGGCCGAGGAGCCTTTCGTGTTCTTCCCGCGCAGTTACGGCAGCGGCTTGTACGCGCAGTTGCTCAACCTCGCTCGCGACGCCGGGTTCAGCCCGCACTTTGCTCAGGAAGCAGGGGAAGCAATGACCATCATCGGCCTTGTGGCGGCGGGGTTGGGGGTGTCGGTGCTGCCGGCGTCTTACCAGCGCATCCGCATTGATGGCGTGGTCTATCGCACCTTGCTCGACCCGCAGGCAGTGACGGCGGTGTGGCTGGTGCAGCGCAAGGGCGCGCAAACGCCAATGGCGAAAGGGTTTGTGGAGTTGTTGACGCGTAAGGCCGCTCAATAACCTGTGGCGAGGGAGCTTGCTCCCGCTGGGTCGCGTAGCGGCCCTAAAAAATGGGCCTGCTGCGCAGTCCAGCGGGAGCAAGGGGGTCAGTTTTGGGGCGAAGTATTTGCTTCATTCACGCTGTAAGTACGCAACCCCGCCAGAATATCCCGATCCAGCATGCTCACCCAACGGTTGTAGTTGCGATGGATCTTACCGTCCTTGTAGCCCAGGTCGCGGCTGTCGCGGTAGGTGATGGCGTAGCTGTTGCGGGTGTAGCGGATGTCGATTGCGGCGTAGAACTGGCCGCGCACGGTGATCTCGGCCTGCACCAGTTGCGGGCTCAGGCGTTGTACCGTCCACTCGCGTTTTTGCAGGGCGGCGACGATCACCTGTTTCATTTTTTCTTCGCTGACCTGGCTCGTGGCCGGCAACTCGTGCTGGGTGTTGAGCACCGGTTTGCTGGTGCAGCCAGCCGTGGTCAGCAGGGCCAGGGTGATCAGGGTAGCGCGTAGCAGGGAAGACATTCCGTTTTCTCCAGTCGATTAAAAAGTCAGCTCCAGCGGCGGAAGATCAACGAGGTGTTGACGCCGCCGAAGGCAAAGTTGTTGTTCATCACGTAGTCGTTGTGCATCTGGCGAAAGCCACCTTGCAGGTAGTCCAGCTCGCCGCATTGCGGGTCGACCGCGTCCAGGTTGAAGGTGTGCACGTACTGGTCGCGGTTCATCATCTCGATGCTGAACCACGACTCCAGTGCGCCGCAGGCACCCAAGGTGTGGCCGAGGAAACTCTTCTGCGAGCTGATCGGCATGCGGCTGCCAAACAGGCTGCTGGTGGCCAGGGTTTCAGCGATGTCGCCCTGATCGGTAGCCGTGCCGTGGCCGTTCACGTAGCCAATGGCGGACGGTTCAAGACCCGCGTCTTCCAGGGCCAGCTCCATGGCGCGGCGCATGGTTTTCTGTTCCGGGCGGGTGGTGTGCTGGCCGTCGGCGTTGCTGCCGAAGCCGACCAGCTCCGCATGAATATGCGCGCCTCGCGCGAGTGCGTGTTCCAACTCTTCGAGCACTAACATTCCGCCACCTTCACCGATCACCAGGCCATCGCGGCCGCTGTCGTAGGGGCGCGGGCTGGTTTGCGGCGCATCGTTTTTCAGGCTGGTGGCGTACAACGCATCGAAGACCATGGCTTCGGTGGGGCACAGTTCTTCTGCGCCGCCCGCGAGCATCAACGGCAGGCGCCCGAACTTGATTGCCTCATAGGCGTAGCCGATGCCCTGGCTGCCGCTGGTGCAGGCGCTGGAGGTAGGAATCAGCCGGCCCGTGAGGCCAAAGAAGATACTGATATTTGCCGCCGTGGTGTGGGGCATCATGCGTACATAGGAATTGGCATTGAGCCCCTCGGCCACCGAATTGAGCAGCATATTGCCGAACGCCTTGATCTCATCGGTGCTGCCGGTGGACGAGCCACAGGCCACGCCCATGCGCCCGTCCTTGATCGACTCGTCGCCGAGCAGGCCGGCGTCTTGCAACGCCTGCTCCGCCGCCCACACGGCCAGGCGCGAGACGCGGCCCATGCTGCGCAGTTGCTTGCGCGTCCAGTGAGCAGGCACGACGAAATCGTCGATAGGGCCGGCCAGGCGCGTGTTCAATTCGGTGAAACGGTCCCACTCATCCATGCGCCGGATGCCGCTGCGGTTGGCGCGAAAGTTCGCGGCGATGGTGTCCCAGTCGCTGCCCAGGGAGGTCACGCCGGCCATGCCGGTGACGACAACGCGCTTCATCAGCACAGGCCCCCGTTTACGGCCAGCACCTGACGCGTGATGTAGCCGGCTTCGGCCGACATCAGGAAGTTCACGGCGCCGGCGACTTCTTCCGGCGTGCCCATGCGTTGGGCCGGGATCATTTTCATCAGTTCTTCTACCGGCACGTTTTCATCCAGCATCGCGGTGTCGATCAGGCCCGGCGCCACGCAGTTGACGGTGATCTTGCGCTTGCCCAATTCGATGGCCAGCGCCTTGGCCGCGCCGATCAAGCCGGCTTTGGAGGCGCTGTAGTTGACCTGGCCGCGGTTGCCGATCAGCCCGGACACCGAGGTGATGCACACGATACGCCCGGCGGCGCGGCGCCGAATCATCGGCATCATCACCGGGTGCAGCACGTTGTAGAAACCATCCAGGTTGGTGCGCATCACCACATCCCAGTCGTCTTCCGACAGAGCAGGGAAGGCGCCGTCGCGGGTCAGGCCGGCATTGAGCACCACGCCGTAATAGGCGCCATGCCGCTCCACATCGGCCTCAAGGATCTCTTTGCACGCAGCGCGATCCGCCACGTCGAACTGCAGCACGCGTGCCTCGCGCCCCAGGGCTTGGACCTCGAGCTGTACCGCGTCGGCTTCGGCACGACCGCTGCGGCAATGCAGCACGATGTCATGGCCGGCCTGGGCCAGGCGCAGGGCAATGGCGCGGCCGATACCACGGCTGGAGCCGGTGACCAGTACGGATTCAGTCATGGCGTTTCGTCCTTCGATTCATCTAAATAGTTGGCCGCCTGGGGCGGTCGAAATACGTTCAGGCGGGCGCTGGCCTGGATACCGTCGCCGGTGAGGTGGCATTCGAAAACGCCCATGCCGTTGTCGTCTTCCAGGGAGCGCAGGCCGTGGATATGCAGCTCGGCACCGGCCGGAAAGTGCTCCACGTTGCACTCGAACTTACGTGTGCCCAACAGGAAACCGAGTTCCACGGCCTTGCCTTGCTGGCGTGCATGGCAACCGGCATACGCGGCGACGCTTTGCGCCATCAGCTCGATGCCGACCCAGGCTGGCAGGCTGCCGTCAGCACGGTTGAACAGGCCGCCGGGCTTGACGGTGACGCGGGTGTGGATCTGCTCTTCATCGAACGACAGCACCTGGTCGATCAGGATCATGTCGCCCGCATGGGGCAGCAGTTCGGCGAGTGGCCAATCGATCATGGGGCCTCTGCGATTATCAGGCTGACATTGTTTCCGCCGAATGCAAACGAGTTGCTCATCAGGCAGGGTTTTTTCAAGCTGTCGCCGCTGCGCACCCATTGCAAGGCGGGCAGCGCCGGGTCGGGATGGCCGTCCCATACGTGGGGTGGCAGCAGGCGATGGGTCAGGCTCAGCCAGCAGAACGCGGCTTCCAGGGCCCCGGCAGCGCCGAGGGTGTGGCCGGTCATGGGCTTGGTCGATGAGCAGGCGACGCCGCCGGGAAACAGGCTGGCGACCGCCAGGCTTTCCATGGCGTCGTTGTGTTGGGTCGCGGTGCCGTGCAGGTTCAGGTAGCCGATCTGCTCGGGCGAAAGCTTCGCGCAGGCTAAGGCCTTGCGCATGGCCAGCAACGCGCCCTTGCCACTGGGCTCGGGCGCAGAGATATGGTGCGCGTCGCAACTGGCGCCGCTGCCCAGCAAGGCGATGGGGGCCGGCTCGCGGCTCATCAGGAACAGCACCGCCGCTTCACCGATATTGATGCCGTTGCGGTTCACCGAGAACGGATTACAGCGCTCGGCAGACACGGCTTCCAGCGCGGTAAACCCGTTCAGCGTCAGCTTGCACAGGCTGTCTACGCCGCCGCAGATCACCGCATCGCACACCCCCAGGTCTAACAGGCGCTGGGCACTCATCAATGCACGGGCGCTGGAGGTGCAGGCGGTGGAAATCACATAGGCCGGGCCGCTCACGTTCAACCAGTCGGCGAGGAAGTTGGCCGGGGCGCTGAGTTCCTGTTGCTGGTAATCGTAGTCAGCGGGGAACTGCGTGTTCTGCAGGTAATGGGCAATACCACGGCTGGCTTCGTCAATGCCCGAGGTGCTGGTGCCCAGCACAACCCCGACCCGGCCATGGCCATAGGTTTGGATGGCCAGACGAATCTGATCTTCAATTTGCAGCGCCGCTTCCAGCAGCAACTGGTTATTGCGACTGCTTTGCTGGGCCAGTTCCGGGGGCAGGCTCGCCAGTTCGCCGTGTACGGCGGCCACCGGCACGACGCGTTCCGGCACCCAGCCGCTTTCGGCACGCATGCCCGAACAGTCGCCGGCAAACAGGTTGCGGCTGACTTGCGCCTGGCCACGGCCAAGGGCGCAGATCACGCCAAGGGCATTGAGGTAGGCGGTCATCGGCTCACACTCAGCGGGCTGATGCGGTAACTCAGCGGCGGGTCGGCCATGTTCACGCTGAACACCTCCGAAGACTGGTAGACGATCTGCCAGTGGCCCGGCAGCGTGCGCGTCAGGTCCATGGCCTGGGCAGTGGGATACAACGCTGGTACGTCACCAGGCGCGGTCAGGGCAAACAGCAGCGCGGCAAATAGCGTGCGCGCCTGGGGGTTGGGCGGCAGCAAGCCGTCTGCCTGCCACTGCCCATCAAGCAGTTTTTGCCGGGCCAGCGGAATGCCCAGCGGGTCCATCATCGACCAGCGAATCGCGCGGCCTTCGCGCTGGATCACCAGCAGCCAGTCCTGGCTCTGGCCGTCTGCCAGGCGCTGCACATGCAATTGCATCGGCAAGGCCAGGGCCGGCATTTTTTCCGGCAGCGGCGCCTGGCTGGCACAGGCGCTGAGCAGCAACAGGCAACTTATCAACAGCAGGCGCATCATGGGGCCGCATTCTCCACAGGTTTACGGGCCACGCAGTTGACCAGGGTTTCCTCGCGCTGACCCACCGGCGGTGCCTTGCGCAGGCCCCAACGTTCCAGCAGGCCGAAGTCACTGGAACGGCTCCACCACAAGTAAGGGTACGAAATGTTCTGAGCAGCGAACTCAAAGCCCTGCTCGCGCAGCATCTCCAGGTACTCTTCGGCGCTTTTCTGCACATGCATCGGGTGGCGGAACAGCCAGCGAATCACCCAGGTGTCGATGTAGGCTTCGGTGGATTCGGCAAACAGCAGATAGCCGCCCGGCTTGAGCACCCGATAGAACTCCTTGAGTGCGCGATGTTGTTCCACCAGATGATGGAAGGTCTGGTGGCAGAACAGGATATCGACGCTGGCATCCGCTAGGTTGAGGGTCGCGCAGTCGCTGCCGATCAGCTCGACGTCCAGGCCCAGCCGCGCGGCTTCTTCACGGCTCAGTGCCAGGCTGTGAGGGTCGGCATCCAGGCCGATCAGGCGCGAAGGCGCGAACACCTGATGCAGCAACTGGAAGGATTTGCCCTGGCCGCAACCGGCATCCAGCAACACCGGCGCCACCGGCAGCGGCTCGCTGAACAGGCTGCGCAGGTCATTGATCGCCACGCGCAATACGTGATGCTGCCAGGTATGGCTGCGCAGGAACCAGAAGCCGAACTTGGTTTCTTCGACGTAGTTTTGACTCAGGTAGTTTTTTTCAACGCCAGGGCTGCTCATACCGCTTCACTCGCACAAATATCCGACAACATCCGCAAGCGCCGTTTCGGCTCGCTGACAAACGGGTTGCGTTCATCCCAGGCGTAACCGGCCAGGATAGAGCTGATCATGCGGCGAATCTCCGGTGAACTGCCAGGATGGAAAATCACGTCCTGGAACGTGCCCGCGTACCAGCCCTCGACGTAGCAACGGAAGGTATCGACACCGCGCTTGAGCGGTTCGGCGAACTCGGTTTGCCAGTCCACCGTTTCTCCGCTCAATTGGCGGTGCAGCACTCCTGCGGCCATGCTGGCCGAACGCATGGCAATGGTCACGCCGGAAGAGAACACCGGGTCGAGGAATTCCGCCGCATTGCCCAGTAGCGCAAAGCCTGGACCGTGCAGGGTTTTGACGTTGGCCGAGTAGCCGCCGATGGTGCGCGCCGGGGTATCCCAGACGGCATTTTGCAGCACGGCGGACAGGCTTGGGGTTTGCTCGATAAAGCCGCGCAGGCAGGCGTCGAGGTCGCTGTCGGCACCCTCGAAATGCTCTTTGGCTGCGACCACGCCTACCGAGCAACGGCCGTTACTGAACGGGATGGTCCAGAACCAGATATCGCGCTTGGTCGGGTGAGTGGTCACCAGGATTTTGCTGCGGTCAAAGCCTGGGTGTTCGATACGGTCTTCGACGTGGGTGAATACGGCCTGGCGCAGCGGGAAATTCGACGGTGCTTCCAGGTCCAGCAGGCGTGGCAACACACGGCCGTAGCCGCTGGCATCGAGCACGAACCTGGCCTTGAGGTGGTACTCGCTGCCATTCTGGCGGCGTACATGCAAATACCGGCTCTCGGCAGAAAAATCCACGCCGACAATGGTTTGGCCGTAGCGGATTTCCACGCCTTGCAACGCCGCCTGGTCGGCCAGCAATTTGTCGAACTCGCCGCGCTGCACCTGGAAGGTGGTGGGCTTGCCGTTGCTGAAGGTGTCGCTGAAATCAAAGGCACTGTAGCGCTCGCCCCAAGCGAATGCGGCGCCGGTTTTTACCTGGAAGCCTGCAGCTTGCACAGCGTCGAGCATGCCGGCTTCTTCGATGAAGTCGATGCAGTGCGACAGCAGGCTTTCGCCAATCGAGAAACGCGGGAAATGCTCGCGCTCGATGATCAATACATCATGCCCTTTGCGCTTTAACAGCGCGGCCGCGATGGCACCGGAAGGCCCGGCACCGATCACCACCACCTGGCGACGTTCCATTTCAACTGTGGGCACGAGGGCTCCTTGCCGCATGGGCGCTAATCACATTCATAAGGCGTGTTTCTGCCGACCGGCCCAGGGCGCCAGCATAAAGCTGAACGCCAGGCCCAGGCTGACAGACAAGCCGAAATTGCTCACGGCCGGTGTACTAGAGACGGCCAGCAGGCCGAACGACAACCAGGTCGTCAGCGCCGCCAGCAGCGTTCCCAACAGGCTGACGGCAGGGCCGCCGATCTGCTCGCGCATTAAAATCGCATAGTCGACGCTGATGGCCGTGACCAGCAGCAGGCCAAACAGGCTGAACAAAGTCAGCGGCTGGCCCAGCCAACCGAGGCTGGCCAGGCTGCACAACGCAGCCAGCAGCGGCAGGGCGACGATACGCAAGGCGCCGCCAAAGCCGAAGGGCGCAATCAGCAATAGCACGATCAGCACGCAAGACAGCAACTTCAATTCGGCAGCACTGATCTGCGTGTCGGCAAACACCCGGTTCAAGTCACCCAAGCGGTCCACCAACTGCACGCCGGGCAAGTCCAGCGCCTGCACCCGCAGCAGCGCCGGGTTGTTCAAGCCTTGCAGGCTGACCATGGCCGCCACGCCGCCATCCACCGGGCCCAGCCACAGCGTGCGCCAAGGCTCGGCCAGCGGGCCTTGCAGTGCGGCGTCGATGTCTGCGGTGGGCAGCGCCTGCAACTGCGCCACTTCGGCTTGCAGGGCGCTGAGGGGCACGCCGAGGTCCAGTAGCGGTTTCCAGTGTGGCGCCAGGTTGTTCAGCGCCTCGCGCAGCTGTTGTTGCTCGCCGGGAAGGTTGACCAGTTGATTGAGCGCCAGGTAGCCCTGGAGCTTGTCCATCTGCACCAACTGGTCCAAGCGTTTGCCCAGGGCGGCCTGGCGCTCCAGCAACTGCTGCTGATTGTCCGCTCGCACCAGGAAAAACTGGCTGGTGGGCTGGAACCCGGTGATGCGCGCCACGGCCTGGGCTTCCTGCAGCAACTGCGGCGGCGCACCGATCCATTGGCGGATATCGTTTTTAGTGTTCAGTTGCCACAGGCCCGCAGCGCAGAACAGCAGCACCCACACCAGCAGTACCGAACTGGGTACGCGTTTGAGCAGTGCCGTGCGCAGTTGCCATAGGCTTTGGGCGACACGCAGCGGCCATTGCGCCGGGCGCAGTTCCACGCCCTTGAGCAGCGCGGGCAACAGGCACACGGCGCACAAATAGGCACCGACCAAACCGGCAGCCGAGAACACCGCAATCTGGGTCAGCGCCGGGAAAGGCGTCCAGGCCAGCGCCAGGTAGCCGATAGCGCTGGTGGCCAGGCTCAGGCTTAGCCCTGGCAGGGTCAGGCGCAACGCCGGCCAACTGCGCCACGGCTGCAGGCTCCAGCTTTTGGACAGGTAATGCAGCGGGTAATCCACTGCCACGCCGATCAGGCTGGAACCCAGCACCAGGGTCATCACATGCATATGCCCAAACAGCGCCACACATGCCACCGCGCCAAACAGCATGCCCACCAGTACCGGCACGAATGCCAGCAACACCCGCCAGCGTCGGAACGCCAGCAGCAGTAATAACAGGATGCCCAGGGTGGCGCCGCCGCCGACCCAGGTCATTTCCCGAGTGGCCTGCTGTTGCCCGTTGGCCGCATAGAGCAAACCGCTGGCGGCGAGCAGCTGCGCGCCGTGTGCGCTGGCTTGCTCGCGGCTGGCCTTCAGCAAGTCCGCCACTTGCAGCGGCAACTTCATGTCGAAGGCGTTGCCGGTAGTGCGGGCCCGCAGCAGCACCCAGCTTTTGCCGTCGGCATCGGCGATCAAGGCGCCGCTGCCGATGTCCATTTGCACCGCACCGTGTTGCGGTTGGCTGTTCTGGATGCGCCCGGTGAGGCCGAGCCAATCGTCCTGGCTTGGCACCAGGCTGAAACCGGTGAAGGGGTCGAACAGCGATTGCACGCGTTGCTGGATGAACGCCTCAGGCTGCTGGATCAGTTGTTCGCGGTCCTTGGACGAGAGCATCGACAAACGCCCACGCAGCAGTTGTTCGCGCAACGCTGGCAAGTCGGCTTGCAGGTTCCACTGCACCTTTTCAAACAGGCCGCTGGCCTGCCAACGCTCACCCAGTTGCTGCGCCACGGCCACCGCTTGCTGGCGGTCGGCATGCCCCACCAGTACCAGCATTTCGCGGTTGAGCGGCTCTTGCATGCGCTGTTCGGCTTGCAGTTCCAAGGCGTCCGGCGTGCTGCCGGGCACCAGTTCCATCAGGTTGGCCGACAACGGCGCGCCGTCACGCCACTGCCAGCCTGCCAGGGCCAGCACGGCCACCAGCAAGGTCAGGAACAGGCGCGGCAGCAGGCGCTCACTGGGCAAAGTCGTGTTGCTCCGCATTGCTCAACGGCTGGTCGGCGGTACTGTCCTGCATGCGCAACAGCGTGCTGTCGCCTTGGGTTTCCAGCAGTTCAATGGTGCGCACCAGTGCGCCACCGTCGATATTGATCTGGGTGAACACTTGCTTGAGCAGCAGCGAACGCGGGGTCAGCGTGAGCTTCCATTGTTGGGCCTCGCCTTGCAGTTGCAGGTCGAAGTCGCGCTGCAGGCCACTGCTGTCGCCCTGCAGTACCGCCAGGAACAAACGATTCTGTTCGGCGCCGGCACTCTTGTTTGGCAGTAGTTGCCAGCCATTGGCGTCACGGCGGGCAATGCCTTGGGAGGTGATGCGGTAGTCCTGTTGCAGCGGAGTTTTCAACAGCCACAGCAGGCCGTGATCCTTGGCGAGCACGAAGGTGCCTTTGCTCACCAATGGCTGGGGCAGGGCGCGCAGGTGCTTTTCCTGGGTGAAGTTGCCGTGGATCACGGAGGGTTTGGCAAGCTGATCGCTCAACTGCTGCAGGTCGAAGGCATGGGCGCTGAAGCTCAGCAACAACGCGATCAATGTGGGAGCGGGCTTGCCCGCGAAGAACCTGAGGGCGCTGCGCAGCGTCAGGCGACCTGCGTTATCTTTAACGTCCATCGCGGGCAAGCCCGCTCCCACAGGGGATCTCATTTCAAGGCTCTCTCTACGGCGTCGGTGAAGACTTTGGGCGAGGCCAGCTGCATCTCGCGGCTGGCGATTTCCACCGCCACTTGCACTGTGCTGGCGCGGGTCAAACGCTCGCCGCTGGCCAGGTCGGTGATCAAATAATTGACCTTCAAACGATTCTCCCACTCCACCAGGCTGGCGCGCACATTGATGGTCTGGCCGAAGGTCGCGCCACGCACATAACGTAGCTGCATGTCGATCACCGGCCAGGCGTAGCCGGCTTCGAGCATCGCCGTATAGTTATGGCCGATCTTGTCCAGCAACGCACAGCGCGCCACTTCCAGGTACTTCACGTAATGCCCGTGCCACACCACGTTCATGGTGTCGATGTCGAAAAAAGGCACAAGGATTTCAGTGTCGCTGTGCAACACGCCGGGGCTACGCATGCAGCCTCCAGTGTTGCGCGGCGATACGTTGCAGGCACAGGCGCAGTTCGCCTTCCAGGGCGCGGTCTTCGATGACCGGCGCAAAGTCCTGGGCCAGTTCGGCGTGCATCGCGGCCAGTGCTGGTGGCAGTGGGCGGGCATCCTCGGCCTGGGCGCGCAGCCACACGCCTTGGTTGGCGGCGAGCAAGGTCGCGGCGGCAACCTGTTCGGTCAACTCCAGCACGCGGATCGCATCGCGGGCAGCGATGGTGCCCATGCTCACCTTGTCCTGGTTATGGCACTCGGTGGAGCGCGAGAACACGCTGGCCGGCATGGTGTTTTTCAGCGCTTCGGCGGTCCAGGCGCTGGTGCCGATCTGCACGGCCTTGAAGCCGTGGTTGATCATGGCGCGGTCAGCCGGGGCGCCTGAGAGGTTGCTCGGCAGGCCATGGTTGTAGCGCACGTCCACCAACAGTGCGAGCTGGCGGTCGAGCAGGTCGGCAACGTTGGCGACCAGGGTCTTGAGGCTGTCCATGGCGAAGGCGATATGCCCGCCGTAGAAGTGCCCGCCATGCAGCACACGTTCTTCTTCGGCGTCGATGATCGGGTTGTCGTTGGCGCTGTTCAGTTCGATCTCGATGAACGAGCGCAGCCAGTTCAGGCTGTCCGCCAATACACCGAGCACATGGGGCGCGCAGCGCAACGAATAACGGTCTTGCAGGCGATGCAGGGGGGCGGTGGGCGCGTCGATGGCCAGGTCCTTGCGCAGCCACGCGGCGACTTGCATCTGCCCAGGGTGCGGCTTGGCGGCGAACAGGCGTTCGTCGAAGTGTTCCGGGTTACCTTGCAGCGCCACCACGTTGAGCGCGGTGATGCGCGTGGCCAGTTGCAACAGGTAGTCGGCGCGGGCAAAGGCCAGGCAGGCCAGGCCAGTCATCACCGCGGTGCCGTTCATCAGTGCCAGGGCTTCCTTGGGCCGCAGTACCAGCGGCTCCCAACCCAGCTCGCGGTGCACGTCGGCCGCCGGGCGGCGTTCGCCACGGAATAGCACTTCACGTTCGCCGGACAAGGTCGCAGCCACATAGGACAGCGGCGTCAGATCACCACTGGCGCCGACCGAGCCTTCTTCCGGGATCAGTGGCAACACATCGTTTTCGAGGAAGGCATGCAGGCGTTCCAGCAGTTCCACACGCACCCCGGACACGCCCTGGCACAGCGACTGCAAACGCGCCGCCAGTACGGCGCGAGTAGCCTGGGCATCAAGCAATTTGCCCAGGCCGCAACCGTGAAAGGTGTACAGATGACGCGGCAAGGCTTCGACGTGCTCCAGCGGCACCGCCACTACGCAGGAGTCGCCGTAGCCGGTGGTCACGCCGTAGATCACGCCTTCCTTGTCCAGCAGCGAGTCGAGGAACTGCGCGCCCTTGGCGATGCGTTGGCGGTACGCGGCATCGTCCTGCAGGCGAGTGGGCACCTGGCGGTTGGCCAGGGCCAGCACGTCTTCGATGCGCAGGGGGCGTTCACCAAAGGTGATGGGCTCAAGAGGCGTCGTCATCGGTCTTCCAGAAAGGGTAAAAGTTGAACCATTGTTGGGGCGCTTGCAGGCAGAACTGGCCCAGGCGTGCGGCGTAGCGGGTGGTCCATTCGGCAATGACTTGCTCACGGGTGCTGCGCTTCCATTCGATCAAATCGGCAAAGGGCTCGATAGTCAGGCGATAGCGGCCCTGGTGCTTGAGACACATCAGCAGATTGACCGGGCACTTGAGCAAGCCCGCCAGCAGCCATGGGCCTTGGGGAAATGCCGCCGTGTGTCCGAGGAAATCCACGCGCACCGTGCGCCCGCCGTGCAGCGGGATGCGGTCGCCGGCAATCGCCAGCCACTCGCCATCGTCCAGGCGCTGGCTGAGCAGCAGCATGGTGGCCGGGTCCAATTCGCTGACCTGGATCAGGCGCAAATGGGTCGCGCCGGCCTCGCCCAGCAGACGGTTGAAACGCTCGGCGTGCTTGGTGTGCACCAGCACATTCATGGTGACCTGCTCACCAATCTCCGCGAGGGCGCGGCACACTTCCAGGTTACCCAGGTGCGCGCCCACCAGCATTTGCCCGCGCTCGCCACGCAGTTGACTGCGCAACTGCGCCGGGTCGTTGATCTCGATTTGCTCCAGGCGCAGCTTGCCGTTCCACACGTCCAGCTTGTCGAGCAGCGAATCGGCGAAGGCCATGAACTGGGCAAAGACTGTGCGGTGGCTCGGCAGCAAGTCATTGCGCCCGCTCCATTGCGCCAGCCGCTGCTGGTATTGCCAGGCGCTGTGGCGTGCGGTGCGGCCGAACAGGAAGAAGTAAAAGACGATGCTGTAGAGCAACGGGCTCAATAGGCGACGGCCGAGGACTTTGACCGCGACCGCGGTGAATTTCATCAGCCAGAAGCTGCCGCGTTCCTCGCGGTCGGCCCAATGCTTGGTGCTGTCGTTCATGCTTGCCACCGTCGCCACAGGATCATCGGCGCGCGCACGAGCATGCCGAAGAACAACCGCGTGTGCATGGCGCTGATGCGCAGGTTGTCACGCAACAAGCGAAAGTGCGACAGGCCGTCGGTGGGGTAGTGCACCTGGGTGGGCAGCCAGCGCATAGGCTGGTTGCGCCAGGCCAGGCGTACCAGGATGTCCGAGTCGAAATCCATGTGCGTGCCAATGTAGGCCGAGTCCATCAGCGCCAGGGTCGGCGCCAGTGGGTACACGCGAAAGCCGCACATCGAGTCGCGAATCTCAAGCGACAGGGTATTGATCCACACCCACACGTGGGTCAGGTAACGTGCGTACAGGCGACCCTTGGGCACGCTGTCGTCGTATTCCGGGTAGCCGCAGATGACGGCGTCGGGGTGCTGGCGTGAGGTGTGGATAAAGGTCTGGACTTCGCGCAGGTCGTGCTGGCCATCGGCGTCCACTTGCAGAGCGTGGGTATAGCCCAGGCGCGCGGCTTCGCGAAAACCGGCCATCACGCCGGCGCCCTTGCCCTGGTTGCTGGGCAGGGTCAGCAGGGTGACGTTATCCAGCGTCGCCAACTGCGCCAGCACGGCTGCGCACGCGGCGCTGCTGCCATCGTCCACCAAGAGGCAGGGCAGGCCGCTCTTCAGCACACTGTGGACCACGGCCGGCACGGCGGCTTCGTGGTTGTATACCGGGATCAAAGCGCAGGGGTTATGCATATTCAAAGCCTGCGCAAACCCCGTGGCGAGGGAGCTTGCTCCCGCTGGGCTGCGAAGCAGCCCCAATGGAGGCGACCGAGATCATCCTGGGAGTGGGTGATGCCTGGGTTGGGAGCGCTTCGCACTCCAGCGGGAGCAAGCTCCCTCGCCACAAGAACAGGTTATGCATACGCGGCCTCCAGCACGATCCGCCCGCTTGAGCACGCTGCAACCCCATTGCGATAGGCGAAGTACAGTTTGCTACGCTCCCGATCAAAGCGCAGATGCAATTCGATGTGATCGCCCGGGCGCACCAGTTGCTGGAACTTGAGCACTTCCATGCCGGCGAACCGGGTTGGCAGGTCGAGCAATTGTTGGCCCAGGTTGAACGCCCATTCCACCTGCACCACCCCCGGCAATACCGGGGTGACCGGGAAGTGCCCGCTGAAATAGGCCAGGTCCGGTGGGATGCTCAGTTGCAAGGTCCATTCACCTTCGGTTTCGACTTGTGCCAACACCTCAGGCCCCTTGGGGCGAGGCGCCAGCAACAAGGCTTCGATATCGGCCTGGGGCAATTTGCCCTGGCTGTTCAGCGGCAGTTGGCGCAATAAGCGCCAGCGGCGTGGCAAGGCCAGGGCTTCGCAATGTTGGCTCAGGTGCTGGCGCAGGGTCTGGGTGAGCGTGCGGCGTCCCTGGTTGCGCAGGGCATGCAGCCCCGCGTCGGTGAGCACCACCACGGCACCCAGGGACGCACGGTTTTCCTGCACCACGCCCAGGCGGGTGTCGGCCACCCATTCATGGGCGATCAGCGCTTGTTCCAACATCGGCAGGGAGATGCGTTTTTCTTCCAGCTTGACGATACGGTCCAGGCGGCCCAGCAGTTCGAAGCGCCCATCGGCATGCAGGCGAACGGCGTCGGCTGTCTGTTCGACATGCCCTTCGGGCAAGTACTTTGAGGCGATGCGTAAAGCGCCGTCGGCATCCTGGCTCAGTTGCACGTCGGCAAACGGCTGCCAGGGTTGCGCACCCTGGCGCCAGGCGATGCCGCCGGTTTCCGAGCTGCCGAGGATTTCTGTGGGCCATTGCTGTAAACGGTCGTAGAGGCTGCCGGCCGCATCAACCGGCAACGCGCCACCGGAGGAAAATACCCGTGCAACCTGGCTCAGTGCCGGCCAGTCGAGGTTGTCGCCCATGCGCTTGAGCAGCGCCGGGCTGGCCACCCAGGCAAATTGCGGGTGCTCACGGCTGGCGCGCTGCATGTCTTCGGGGAACGCCAGTTGCTTGCGTACAAAGGTGCGGCCGGCACACAGCGGCCACAACACGCGAAACAGCAAGCCGTAGATATGCTGGGTAGCGACGCTGCCGATGATGCAGGCGTCCTTGAGATCTTTGCCCCACAGGGCTTCCAGCGCCTCTACTTCATTGGCCAACTGGCGCAGGGACTTGTCGATGCGCTTGGGCTCGCCGCTGGAGCCGGAGGTGCACAGGCTCAGTTGGCAGTTGTCCAGATCGAGGGCGGCGGCACTCAAGGGCGCTTGATACAGCGCGTCCAGGTCGCTGGCTTCGACCAGCCAGGCATCCACGGCGTCGGCCCAGCGCTGGCGCGTCTGGGGTTGCAGGTCGGCGGGCAGCAGTACGCTCGCACCGGCCCGCCAGGCGCCCAGCAGCGCAATCGCCAGCAGGCCGGCGTCTTCCAGGTGCACGGCCAGGCGCCGGATACCCCGGGCCTTGAGGCCTGCGGCGAGGCTCAGGGAGTGCTCGCACAGTTGCGCGTGATTCATGAGGGGCTCGGCGGTCACCCCGCGATCTTGCAGTGGCTCAAGCAGCAAGTGCTCAAGTTTCAACCCTTTCATACGCGGCCTCGAACCCTTTGTCGTACCAGCCATTCCACGGCAAACAACAAGCCCATCAACCCGTAGGCGATCAGGCCGTTGTACAACGTC
This sequence comes from Pseudomonas sp. PA-7-1E, assembly GCF_021605325.1. Classification (NCBI taxonomy): domain Bacteria; kingdom Pseudomonadati; phylum Pseudomonadota; class Gammaproteobacteria; order Pseudomonadales; family Pseudomonadaceae; genus Pseudomonas; species Pseudomonas sp. PA-7-1E. The sequence continues at coordinate 111,829 of NZ_WKFA01000004.1, read as the reverse complement.
CACCAGCTCAGCGGCGCCCACAGGGTGAGCGCGGCGGCGAGCAGGCCATTACAGAGAAAAAACACACTCCACACCAGGGTGACCCGGCGGGTATACACCACCGCGTGGGGCGGCAGGTGCGGGTCGGTCATGCGTGCCAGGCGCTCGACTATCGGCGGGCCGTACTTCAGGCTCAGGCCGAACAGCGCCAGCATGAATCCGCTGACCAGGCTCGGGTACCAGCGCAGCCACTGGGGGTTATCGAACCATGCCAGTGCCAGGCAAAACACGATCACCACCACCGCCATCCAACGGCTGCCCGGGCGCCGCGCAGCGGTGAACGCGCGCAACAGCCACAGGCTGCCCAGCAGCAAGCCGAACTGCCAAGGTGCAAAATGCTCGGTGCCGTAATACACCGCGAAGGGGTACAGCAGCCCCGCCAATAACAGGCCAAGGCCGATCAACCGGCTCATGCGGCGGGCTGGACCAGACGGTACACCGCCTCTACCACGTCGTTCACCGTGCGTACCGCCTTGAACTCTTCGGCGGCGATTTTCTTGCCGGTCTGGCGCTTGATGTGGTCGATCAGGTCCACGGCGTCGATGCTGTCGATTTCCAGGTCCTGGTACAGGTTGGCGTCGAGGGTGACGCGTTCCGGGGGCAGTTCAAACAGTTCCACCAAGGCGTCGCGCAGGGTGTTGAAGATATCGTCACGAGTTTGCATGGTACGGTCTCAAGCTGCCTGTCGGGCCGTGACGAACGCCGCAAGGCTGGCCACGTTGGTGAAGTGATTGCGGGTGTCCTTGGCGTCGGCATCGATTTTGATGCCGTGTTTTTTCTGGATCGCCAGGCCCAATTCCAGCGCATCGACCGAATCCAGGCCCAGGCCTTCGCCAAACAGGGTCTGGTCGCTGCCAATATCGTCGGGGCTGATGTCTTCCAGGCCCAGGGCCTCGATGATCAGCGTCTTTATGTCGTGCTCAAGGCGGTGTTGGTCGCTCATCTTCGGCGAGCTCCTTAATGAAATAGTGATGCAGGTGATCGTTGAGCTTGCGTGAAGCCTGGGGCGCGGGCCCGACTGCGGCAAACGCTTGTGGCTCTATATCGGCGCCCACGCGCAAACTGAAGTGAAATCGACGGTGGGGGATGCGATACCAGGGTTCGGCCTTGGTCAGGGTGGTGGGGCTGACCTTGATCACCACTGGCGTGATGATTGTCGCACCGCGCAGCGCAATGGCCGCGCCGCCGCGATGAAAGGCCGGCGCTGCGCCCGGCGTGGTGCGTGTGCCTTCGGGAAAGATGATCAGCGTCTGGCCGGCGCGCAGGGCGTCGGCTGCGGCATCGAGCATGTCGGCACTGCCGTCGTTGCTGATATAGCCGGCATCGCGCACCGGGCTGCGGGTGAACGGGTTCTGGAACAGGCTCTGCTTGACCACGCAGTTGGTCTGGCGCATCAGGCCGATCAGGAACACCACGTCGATCAGTGACGGGTGGTTGGCGACGATCATCTGGCCAGGGCGGCCAAGCTTTTCGGCACCCTCGACGCTGTAGGTGAGAATGCCCAGGCCCTTCATCAGGCGAATGAAAAACCAGAACAGGCAACTGATGGTGTGGCGTGCGCGCCGTTGGTGCTGGGTGGCGTCGCCCGGCAGGCAACTGAGCAGCGGAAACACCAGCAAACGCAGGCACAGCCCGCCGATGCCGAACAGGCAAAAGCTGAGGGCCGTGGCGAACAGGCGCCAGTAATAGGCCTGCCGTGGCTTGTGGGTCAGGGCTTGCGTTGCCAGTTCCATACTCGGTTCTTCCAGGCATGTTGGCAGGCGCCCTGTTCGGTCAGCAGGGTGCGCAGCAGGTTCAGGGCGTGGGGCCACTGGGTTTGAGTGAGTTGGACAGTGCCAGTGGTGAGTTCCAGTTGCCACTCGTCGCCCGGCGTGAGCAACAGGCCGAGGGCATAGGGGAACGGCACATCCGTAATCCAGCTGGCGTAGGCGTGGGGCGGTTGTTCTTCAGTGATCACCAGCAATACGGCAGCGGCGCCTTCGTTGAGCAGAGCGGCGGCTTCGAGCAGGCCATGTTCGAGGCCATCGCCGGCGGCGGCGAGGGCGGTCATCTCGCTGGTTTCATTGCGCAGGATCGACCACAGGCCAATTACCGCGTTATGCACCGACAGGCTGAACTGAGTCGGCGACAGCGGCTGCTCGTTGGCCAGGTCGCTGAGAATGTCCAAGGTGCGCGGGGTTTCACCATGGCGGGAAATAAACACCAGTGGCAGGTCTTCAAGGCCCTCTGCCAGCGGCCAGCCGACGCTGAATGCCATGCGCGCCAGCCGGCTCAGACGACGGCGCTGCATGGCTGGCAAAAATGACACATCGGGGGACGCTTCGCTGACAGGCGGCAACACCGGGTCCCGGCACCAGGCGTACCAGTCGTCCGCACTCGCAAGGCCAGGAGCCCAGGCGCGCCATTGGGCGATGTTGAAGTTGATCACTGAGAAGTTATCCCGCCCCTGCGGGCTTCCATGTGCGGCCAATGGCCCCGGATTCCGGGACAGGGAGCAATGGCCGTATGGCGCGCATTATCCCGGTGCCGTGGGGTTCTAGCAAATAGTGGTGAAAGTTTGTTCACTATTGATCACAAATAAGTTGGAAGAATTTACAGATTATCGGCGAGCGAAGGCCGGACTCGATCGTTGCGCGGTTTCCATTCATTTGTGAGCCAGGCAGCGCGTGAGGATGAACGAGGTAGCTAACCAGCGCTTTTGCGCTCTACACTCGGGGGATTCATTGATACACGGAGGTTTTTCCATGCGGCGCGTGGTGTTCAATCAAAAAGGCGGTGTGGGCAAGTCCAGCATCGCCTGCAACCTGGCGGCGGTCAGCGCCAGCGAACGTTATCGAACCCTGTTGGTGGACCTCGATGCACAGGCCAACTCAACTCAGTACCTCACCGGGCTGACGGGCGACGACATCCCCATGGGAATCGCGGATTTTTTCAAGCAAACCCTGTCGACGGGGCCGTTTTCGAAGAAAAACAGGGTAGATATCTACGAAACCCCGTTCGATAACCTGCATGTGATCACCGCCACCCCGGAACTGGCCGACCTGCAGCCCAAGCTTGAGGCCAAGCACAAGATCAACAAGTTGCGAAAGCTGCTGGATGAACTGAGCGAAGATTACGACCGAATCTACCTGGATACGCCTCCAGCGCTGAATTTTTACGCGGTTTCAGCGCTGATTGCCGCCGATCGCGTACTGATCCCTTTCGATTGCGACAGCTTTTCCCGCCAGGCCCTGTATGGCCTGCTGGCTGAGATCGAAGAGTTGAAGGACGACCATAACGAAGGCCTGGAAGTGGAAGGCATCGTGGTCAACCAATTCCAGGCACGGGCGAGCCTGCCGCAACAGATTCTCGATGAGTTGATTGCCGAAGGGCTCCCGGTACTGCCGGTGTACCTGGCCAGCTCCGTGCGTATGCGCGAGTCGCACCAGGAGAGCAAGCCGCTGATCCACCTGGACCCACGGCATAAGCTGACGCAGCAGTTTGTGGACCTGCATAACCTGCTGGAAAACGCCTGACCCAACAGGCAACACCGAACACTGTGGGAGCTGGCTTGCCTGCGAAGATATCGACTCGGTGTGCCTGAATCACCGAGTCGCCTGCATCGCAGGCAAGCCAGCTCCCACATTGACCGAGTTGATTGAGGGGGATGTTTACACCCCCTGGCTGCTCAACCAACTCATCAACTGCGGCAACGGGAATGCCCCGCTCTGGCGCGCCACTTCGCGGCCGTTCTTGAACAGAATCAAACTGGGAATCGAGCGAATCCCCAACTGCGCCGACAGCTGCTGGTTAGCCTCGCTGTCCAGCTTCGCCAGCCGGCACTTGCCTTCCAACTGCCCGGCTGCCTGTTCGAATACCGGCGCAAACGACTTGCACGGCCCGCACCAGTCGGCCCACACATCGACCAGCAGCGGCAGGTCGCCCTTGATCTGGTTGGCATAGTCACCCTGTTTCAAATCAAAGGGTTTGTTCAGCAACACCGACTGCTTGCAGCGCCCGCACTTGGGCGCATCACCCAGGCGTTCGCCGGGGATGCGGTTGAGGCCGTTGCAATGAGGGCAGGGGATGACAAGAGGTTCGGACATCGGAGGCTCCTGGGGTTTGGCCAGTTGGGTATTTGGTGTCGAGACAGAGGTTTATCAAGGATATAGATACTTATTCGCTCACATTTTCGTCCTCGCCAGCGTGAACGGTGTGGCTAGGCTTTTTGTTGTGCACCACCGGTCTGTTTGCGGCTATAGCAAATTGCGATAGTTCGAATTCAGGTTTAACCTTCATAGCAAGATGCGATAAGGACGTTGCATGCGAGTCATCAGTGAAAGCAGGATCTGGGAAGCAAAAGGAAAATGGCCGCGCTCTGCAACAGCTCTGGATCAGTGGTATCGCGTGATCAAGCGCAACGCCCCCAAGGACTTTGCCGCAATGAAAGCCATGTTTCCCGCCACCGACAAGGTAGGTGAATTTCATGTATTTGATATTGGCGGTAACAAGCTGAGGTTGATTGCGTCGGTGCAGTATCGAATGCAGCGCGTTTACATCAAACACCTGCTTGACCACCGTGATTATGAGAAAAACAAATGGAAGGAAAAAATCAGATGAGCGCACTTATGCGAGTGGCGGCAGAGCACTGGCAGTTCGTTTCGCCTGTGCTGCGCAAGCCGGAAAACGAGGCAGACTACGACGCATTGGTATGCGGTTTGGATGAGCTATTGAGTCTGGTGGGTGAAGACGAGGACAGCCCGCTGATGAGCCTGGTCGACATTCTGAGCGACTGGATCGAAGCTTATGATCGTGAGCGTCGCCCAATGCCCGTAGCCAGCGGGGTCGATGTGCTGCGCTACATGATGCGCGAGCACAATCTTACCCAGAGTGACCTTCCTGGCGTTGGGGCGCAATCGGTTGTCTCGGAGATACTGAGCGGAAAACGCCAGCTCAACGTGCGCCAGATTCGTTGGCTGGCCGAGCGTTTCGGAGTGTCGGTGGAGACCTTTATCTAAGGGGTCACGACGAACAACTAATCTCCAAATGCTTACCCCAATCCGGGGGCCGTTGCGCGTACTGCTCCATGCCCGCTTGTTCCTCAAACGGCCTGGTCAGCACGTCATGCAGCCGCCGCACTTCGCTGTAGTCGCCTGATTCGGCGGCGGTGATGGCGTTTTGGGCCAGGTAGTTACGCAGGATATATAGCGGGTTGACCGCGTGCATGCGCTCACGGCGCTGTTCCTGGGTGTAATCCCCATCCCGTGCAACACGGGCCTTGTACCGCTCGGCCCAGGCATCAAACCCGGCCATGTCGACAAAGTCATCACGCAACCGCGCCACGGCTAACGTCGCCGATTCGTCGCCCAGGCGGCGGAAGAACAGCGTGTAGTCCACACCGCTGTTCTGCATCAGCTTGAGCAAACCCTCCACCAGCGTCTGGTCGTCTTCTTCGGCGGTGGTCAGCCCCAGCCGGCGGCGCATCAGGTCCAGGTAGTGCGCTTGATACAGCGGCAGGTACAGGCCGAGGGCTTCTTTCAGTGCGTCAACGCTGATGAACGGTGTAAGCGCCTGGGCCAAGGCGCTGAGGTTCCACTGCCCGATCGGCACCTGGTTGCTGAAGGAGTAGCGCCCTTCATGGTCGGAATGATTGCAGATGAAGTGCGCGTCAAAATCATCGAGAAACGCGAAGGGCCCGAAGTCGAAGGTAATGCCCAGGATCGACATGTTGTCGGTGTTCATCACGCCGTGGCAAAAACCATAAGCCTGCCATTTGGCGATCATTTCGGCGTTGCGCTCGACGATCTCGCGGAACATCGCCAGGTAAGGCTCGGGTTGCTCGCGGCATTCGGGGTAGTGCAGGTTCAGCACGTGCTCGGCGAGTTCGGCCTGCTGCTCAGGCTTCTTGGTGTAGTAGAAATATTCGAAGTGTCCGAAGCGAATATGGCTGTGGGCCAGGCGTAAAACCATCGCCCCGCGTTCCTGTTTCTCCCGCCATACCGGCGTGCTGGAACCGATCACGCACAGGGCGCGGCTGGTGGGGATGCCTAGCGCATGCAGGGCCTCGGAGGCGAGGAATTCACGAATCGAAGAGCGCAACACGGCACGCCCGTCGCCCATGCGCGAGTAAGGCGTCATCCCGGCGCCCTTGAGGTGCAAATCCCAATGCTCGCCGGCCTCGTTATAGACCTCGCCCAGCAATAACCCGCGGCCATCGCCCAGTTGCGGCGTGTAGCCGCCGAATTGATGACCGGAATACACCATCGCCCGTGGTTCTGCCTCGGCCCACAGCTTGTGGCCGCCGAACAGCTCGGCAAATACCGGGGTTTCGGCCACGGCCGGGTCGAGATCGAGCAGGGCCATGGCGGCCTTGCTCGCGACGACCAAGCGCGGCTCGTCGAGGGGCTCTGGCAGTACGTGGGTCGAGAATGCGTCGCCCAGGCGTGCGAAGCGGTTGTCGAAGGTCAGTTCGTCGAGGGCTTTCACCGGCCATCTCCAGCAGAATGTCCGAGCATTCTGCTGGGGATAGGGCGTTTAGTCGAGTTTGCTGGGTGGCGGCTCTGGCGCATCCACGACTTTGCCTGCAGGAGGCTCGGGGGCGTCGGGCTTGTCGAGGGGCTCGGCGATGGTCTTGCGCTCGTCTTCGGCCGGCACCAATTTGTATTCCTGGCCGTGAAGATTCTTCAGGTAGATTTCCATCTGCCGGAACGAGATGTTGATGTGCTGTTTCTTGAATTCACGATTGATATAGCGGTTGACCTCGTCCAACACCGGGTTGCGGTCGCCCAGGTCGCGAACATGCATGCGCAGCTCGTGGTCGAGGGTGCTTTCGCCGAAGTTGAGGAAGTACACGTGGGGTTCCGGCTCTTTGAGTACTCGTGGGTTTTCTCGCGCCGCCTTGAGTAGCAATTCCTTCACCAGGTCCAGGTCGGAGCCGTAGTCCACGCCCAGTTTCAGGGTGACACGGGTGATGGTGTCGGTCAGCGACCAGTTGATCAGTTGCCCGGTGATGAAGGTTTTGTTGGGGACGATGATGTCCTTGTTGTCGAAGTCGGTGATGGTGGTGGCACGAATGCGGATCTTGCTCACCGTACCCGACAGGTTGCCGATGGTAATAGTGTCGCCGATGCGCACCGGGCGTTCGAACAAAATCATGATGCCGGAGATGAAGTTGGCGAAGATCTCCTGCATGCCGAAACCCAGGCCCACCGACAGCGCGGCCACCAGCCATTGCAGTTTGTCCCAGCTCACACCGAGGGTGGAAAGGGTGGTGACAAAGCCCACGCCGGCAATGATGTAGGACAGCAAGGTGGTGGTGGCGTAGGCGCTGCCTTGGGCCAGGTCGAGCTTGGACAGCACCAGCACTTCCAGCAGGCCGGGCAGGTTGCGCGCCAGGGCGAAGGTGATACCGATGATAATCGACGCGCCCAGAAGGTCGCCGATGCTGATGGGCACCATGCTGATATTCGCACCGGTACCGCTGGTGTATTCGTACAGCGTGACGTTGTCCAGGTAGGAAAATACCGAGATCAGGTCCGACCACACCCAGTACAGCGCCGCGATAAAGCCGCCGAGCAGGGCCAGGCGGATCAGGCGCATGGACTGTTCGTTGACCTGCTCGATGTCCAGGGTCGGCTCTTCGATCACCGCTTCGCCGTCACCGGCCTCCTTGGCTGCCTGGCGTTTGGCCAGGGCCCGGGCGTAGGCCAGGCGCCTTGCGGCAACACCCAGGCCGCGCACGAAGGTGGCCTCGATCACCAGCCAGAACATCAGCAGGTACAGGGTATTGATCAGCCGGTCGCTGAGTTTCAGCGCGGTGTAGTAATAGCCAAAGCACACGGCAATAAACAGAGCGATGGGCAGCGCGGTGAACACCACCCCGATAGCTTTGCGAAACAACGAGGCCTTTTCGTGGGTTGGGCTGTTCAGCAGCAGGCGGCCCAGCAGCCAGGCCATCAGCCCGTAGCAGGTCAGTACCACGGCGATACCCAACACGTCGTCAGCCAGCGCCGCCGGTTGATGTTCGGCAATTGCGACCACGGCCACCAGCGCCAGTACCACCAGCCCGAGCTTGCGTATCCAGCCTTGCAGGAATTCGACCTGCGGCCTTTCCCAGCGAAAGTGCAGCTCCGCCACGCCGCCCGGCGCGAGGATGCGGTAGGCGGTGTAGAACACCAGCCAGGCTTGGGCGATCTGCAGCAAGGCCGCGCCCAGGTTGGCGTTTTGCCCGCGGGCGTCGATCTGCAACGCGTAGCCGCACAGCGCCAGGCCCAGGGCCACGGGCATCGCCAGCAGGATGTTGATCAGGATGGCCTGCGGCGTATGCCACTGGCTGTCGCGCTTGAAGTGGCCGATGTCCTGGTGAACCTTTTTCAGGCGCACATACAGCGCATTGCGTCGCCACAACAGCGCGCCGATCAGCAACAGCAACGGCAGGAACAGCAGTGGGCGTTGGGTCAGGCCGTCATACAGCTCACTGACGCTGGACGCCCAAGGCAGGGTGGTGACCTGTTTGCTCAGATGCGCCGGTACGGTTTCCAGCCATTCAGTGTCCAGCGGCTTGTTGCTGGGGATCCAGAACATTTGCTCGTCGAGCGTGGCCCGCAGGGTGCTGGCGGTGCTGAGCAGTTGTTTCTGGTTCAGTTGCAGGGTGATGGATTCGTTGAGCAGTGCACTCAGCTCGCGGCTCAGACGCTCCAACAGGTCGCTGCGGGTGATCGCCACTTCCAGCAAGGTGCGGCGCAGTTGCGGGGTGACCTCATCCGGTGGCTGGTTCGCCAGCAGGTTGTCCACATAGGCGCTTGGGGAACTGATCAGCTCACGCTGTTGGTTGACCTCGAACTGATACAGGCGAATGTTGGCGATGTCGTCGGCCAGGTCTTTGTCCACGGTGAGACGCGGCAGGGCCTGCTTTTGTTTATAGAGAATCTTGGACAGCAGCAGGCTGCCCTTGAGCACGTTGATCTGCTCGTCCAGGGCCGAATCGCTTTGGGTCACGGTGTCCAGTTGCTGCTTGGTCTGCAGGTTTTTCTGGGTCAGGTCGTTGAGGCGGTCGGTGCTTTTGAGCAGGTAGTCGGACAGCTTCAGGTTGTCTGCGCTTTCCTTGGCAAGGATGCTACTGCCGCCGGCTTTCTGCGCTTCGATGGACTGTTGGGTCACCGTCTGCTGGGACTGGGCCAGGCGTTTCTGGTTGATCAGGGTTTGCAGGTCCTGGATTTCTTGCTCCAGGCGTGCGGTTTTTTCCTGAATCAGGTCGTGCTGGCTGTTGCCCAGGTCTTGCAGCTGGCTGTTGCCGGCCAATTCCTGGCGGCGCAGGGGAATCAAGGCATTCAGGGCCGCCAGTTCGGCGTTGAGCTGGTTGCGCTGGTCGCCGCTGAGAGGTTTGCCATTGTCTTTGCCAAGCTTGAGCGTCGCGTTGATTTGCTGGATGCGCGTCTGACTGCTGCTGATCTCGGTCTGGGCGCGCTCAGGGCGGGTCTGGGCGGCGATGGTCAGGCTGTTGGCGTCGGCCAGTTCTTTTTGCAGGTCGCCTTGCTGGGTGCTGCGTTGCACCAATAACTGCTCAAGCTGCGGCACCGGCAGGCTGGCGTAGCGTTGGGCCACCGGAATGATTTTGGTGGCCTTGAGGCGCGCCAGCTCACGCTGGTTCTCATTGGTCTGGCGCGGGGCCTCTTCCAGCTGGCGCTTGAGGTCGGCCAGGCGCTGCTCGTAGTCCTGCTGATTGCCCAGGTAGGTCAGGGTCTGTTGCAGGGTCGCCTGCAGCGCCTTCATGTCGGCGTCAGGCAGCTTGCGGTCGGGCAGTTTATCCAGGCTTTGCTGGACGGCTTCGGCGCTGGGCGGGTCGGCGGCGTATACGCTGCCAACACAAAGGGTCAGGCCCAGCAGGGCAGTGGCGAGAAAAGTACGCAGGGTTGGCATAGAGACCGGTCTTGCAAAGTGAAGAATCGGGGCGTCGTTGTCCCGCAGTTTAGAGGAAGAGTCCGGGGCCCGGGCGACTTCCTTCGGGGAATCTGACGCCGACTTTGCCAATCTTGTTCCCGTCCATGACGGCGACAGTCCAGATGGTGTTGTTCCACTCCACCTGGTCGCCGACTACCGGTGCACCGCCAACCTTCTGGGTAATGAAGCGGCTCAATGGCATGTCCGGGTCGATACCTTCAAGCTTGAGCCCGTACAAGGCGGAAACCGCGCCCAGCTGGGCGTCGCCTTCCAGTACGAAGTCACCGAAGAAGCGCAAATCGAGGCCCCGTTGCGGCGCCTGGCTGAACAATTTGCCCAGGGCCGGCAGGTTGTGTTCGTGGCCGATCACACAGAGCAAATCGCCGACTTCCAGCACCGTACTACCCGACGGATGGAGCAGTTGCTGGCCACGAAACAGCGCGGCGATGCGCGTGCCTTCGGGCATTTTCAGCTCGCGCAGGGCCGCTCCGATGCACCATTTTTCAGCGCCCAGGCGGTAGACGAACAGCTCCCACTCGCTGGTAACGTGCACTTCCAGGGCCGCGCGGGAGATCGGTGCCGGGTCTGGCGGTACGGTGACTTTGAGCAACTTGGCCACCCACGGCAGGCTGGTGCCCTGCACCAACAGCGAGACCAGCACGATAAAGAATGCCAGGTTGAAGTACAGCTGCGCATGGGGCAGGCCGGCCATCAGCGGGAACACCGCGAGGATGATCGGTACCGCGCCGCGCAGGCCGACCCAGGCTATAAAGGCTTTTTCGCGCCCGTGGAACGCCTTGAATGGCAGCAGGCCAACCATCACCGACAGCGGCCGGGCAAACAGGATCATCCACAGCGCCAGGCCCAGGGCGGGCAGGGCGATGGGCAGCAAATCGTGAGGCGTGACCAACAGGCCCAGCACCAAAAACATCCCGATCTGCGCCAGCCAGGCCATGCCGTCGAGCATGTGCAAAATGCCATGGCGGCTGCGCACCGGGCGGTTGCCGATCACCAGCCCGCACAGGTACACGGCGAGGAAGCCGCTGCCGTGCAGGGCGTTGGTCAGGGCAAACACGAACAGGCCGCCGGCGATCACCAGGATCGGGTACAGGCCGTTGGCCAGGTTGATGCGGTTGACCAGCTGCAACATCAGCCAGCCGCCGCCCAGGCCTACCAGGCCACCGATGCCGAATTCGCGGATCAGGTGCGTGAGCAGGCTCCAGTGCAGGCCGGTCTGGCCGCTGGCGAGCATGTCGATCAGGGTGACGGTGAGGAACACCGCCATCGGGTCGTTGCTGCCGGATTCGATTTCCAGGCTGGCGCTGACCCGCTCGTTGAGGCCCTTGCCGCCCAGCAGCGAGAATACCGCCGCGGCGTCCGTGGAGCCGACGATGGCGCCGATCAGCAAGCCTTGGATGATGTTGAGGTCGAACAGCCAGGCCGCCGCCATGCCCGTGAGGCCGGTGGTAATCAACACCCCCACCGTGGCCAGGGACAAGGCCGGCCACAGCGCCACGCGGAAACTCGCCACCCGGGTGCGCAAACCGCCGTCGAGCAGGATCACGGCGAGGGCGAGGTTGCCCACCAGATAGGCGGTGGGGTAGTTATCGAAAATGATGCCACCGCCATCGACCCCGGCGGTCATGCCCACGGCCAGGATAATCACCAGGATAGGGATACCCAGGCGTGACGAAAGCGAACTCACCAGAATGCTCGCAGTCACCAGCAACGCGCCGATCAAGAACAGGCTGTTGATGGTCGTCGCATTCAAAGGCAGTACTCCAGGGCAGGGGGAAGACAGGGCGCAAACTGACCATGCAGTCTGCGTGCCAGGGATTCTAACCTGTTGAATTGCTGCGCTGTCAAAAAGCTTTTGTGGCTGCACATCGCTCAAATGTGGGAGCTGGCTTGCCTGCGATTGCGGTGTGCCAGGCGCCATGGGCGTCAGCTGACAGATTGCTATCGCAGGCAAGCCAGCTCCCACAAGGTATGCGGTGTGAGCAAAGGCTTATTTCAGAGGCGGAACCTTCCGACCATCCCATTCAGATCCACCGCCAAGCGCGACAACTCACCGCTCGCCGCGCTGGTCTGGCTGGCGCCGGTTGCCGATTGCACCGACAGGTCACGGATATTCACCAGGTTGCGGTCCACTTCCCGCGCCACCTGAGCCTGTTCTTCCGCCGCACTGGCGATCACCAGGTTGCGCTCGTTGATCTCCACAATCGCCGTGTTGATAGTGTCCAGCGACAGGCCCGCGCCTCGGGCGATGTTGAGTGTCGATTCGGCGCGCTCGGTGCTGTTGCGCATCGAATCCACCGCGTGTTCAGTGCCTGTCTGGATGCTGCCGATCATGCGCTCGATTTCGCTGGTGGACTGCTGGGTGCGATGGGCCAGCGCCCGCACTTCATCGGCCACCACGGCGAAACCACGCCCGGCTTCCCCGGCTCGCGCTGCTTCGATCGCGGCGTTCAGGGCCAGCAGGTTGGTCTGGTCAGCCAGGCCACGGATCACGTCCAGCACTTTACCGATATCCCTCGATTCATTGGCCAGGTCGCCAATCAGGGAAGCGGTGGCCTGCACGTCGGTACTCATGCGTTCGATAGCGCTAACGGTTTCCTGCACCAGGTCGCGACCGTCACCGGCGGAGGTGGTGGCATTGCGCGAGGCTTCGGAGGTGCTCACCGCGTTGCGTGCGACTTCTTCCACCGCGCTGGTCATCTCGTTGACGGCAGTGGCGGCCTGTTCGATTTCGTTGTTCTGCTGGGTCAGGCCACGGGCGCTTTCGTCGGTGACCGCATTCAGCTCTTCAGCGGCAGACGCCAGCTGGGTAGCGGAGCCGGCGATACGTTGCAGGGTGTCGCGCAGTTTGTGTTGCATCTTGGCCATGGCCGCGAGCAGGCGCCCGGCTTCGTCGTTGCCGTCCACACTGATCGGGCGCGTCAGGTTGCCTTCGGCCACTTCTTCGGCGGCTTCTAGCGCCTGGGCGATGGGCAGGGTGATGCTGCGGGTCAGCAACCAGGCAAACAGCAAGGTCAGCGCCGTGGCAATCACCAGCAGGCCTACCACCAGGTCAAAGGCCATGTCGTATTGGTCTTTGGCGCGCTGGTTGGTGGCGTTGGCGTCGTCGTTATTGATATCCAGCAAGCGGGTCAAGACCGCATTGACCTGCTCGGAGTTGTCCAGCAACTCGGTGTTGAGCAGGCTGCGCAGCTCGTTGACCTGATTGGCGCGAGACAGGCTCTTCATGCGCTCTTCAATCTGGCGGTACTGGCCCAGCAGGCGCACGTACTCGTTGTAGACGTTGCGCTCTTCGGTGCTGGTGATCAGTTTTTCGTAGATGTCCTGGGCTGTGCGAATCTGCTGATTGCGCAGTTCAAAGGCTTCCAGGGTCTTTTGCTGTACATCCGGCTCGCGGTTGGTCAGCAAGCGGTACGACAGCACGCGCAGGCGCAGGGTCAGTTGGGTGAATTCATCCAGGGCGCGAATGCTGGGCACGCTGGCCGAGGTGATGTCTTCGGTGGCTGCACGAATTTTGCTCATCTGGTTCAGGGCGAACACACCGAGCAACAACATCAAGGCGCCAATAAACGCGAAGCCGAGGAAGGCCCTCGGGGCGATATTCATATTACGAAGAGACATGCTGGAGTCCTGGGGGAGGCGCTATCCATGCGGCCATGAGACGAGGTGTGCCCGCCTTATCGGCCATGCGACTAAAGTCTTAAGGGGGCGCGCGCTTTTGTCGCATCGGACCAGGGGTTGGGTGAGTTCAGGAACCAGATCGGGTAAATGCAGTCACTAAGGCTCGAAAGTGCGGCCCGGCCTTGCATCATCGGGCTGCGCGGCCAGGGATAACCCTGGCATCCGAGGTGAATTTTCTTTATCGTCACCGCCCTTTTTAAAAGCCCGAGAAATCAAAATGTTAGAAGCATCCCTCAGCCAATTGGAACAACTGGTCAGCGACCTCGTACAGCAGAATCAAGAATTGCTGGGCAGCAACGAATCCCTCAAGGCCGAGCTGGCCCGCGCCAAGGACGAAAACGACAGCCTGCAACTGAACCTGATGGAACAGGAAGAAAAGCACGGCGCCACCGCCGCCCGCATTCAGGCGCTGGTTGAGCGTGTAAGTGCAGGGCCTGTCAGCGCATGAGTGAGGGCATAAAGGTCGTTTCGATTCTCGGAGAGGATTACTCGATCAAGGCACCGGCCGGCGAAGATCAGACCCTGATGCATGCCGTGACCATGCTCAAGGCCTCCCTGGCGGTTACCAAGAAAAAGTACCCGACCCTGATCGGTGACAAGCTATTGGTACTGGCCGCGCTGAACCTGTGCGCCGAGCAGATTGAAATGCAACAGGCTCACCAGCAGGAACTCGACCGTTACCAAGAGCAAGTCAGCGCCACGGTCGATGTGATCTCCAAGGTGATCGGTCAGCCTTAGAACCACTCGTCTTGCATGCCCAGGCACGTATCGTCGCGTGCTTCCAGAATCGCCAGTTCATGATGGCAGCTCGGTACTTCCCAGGTCAGGAAGTACCGGGCAGCCTGGAGCTTGCCCTTATAAAAGGCCGCGTCAGCCGCGTCACCCTTGGCCAGCCCTTCTTCGGCGCGGATCGCCTGTTCCAGCCAGCGCCAGCCAATCACCGTGTGCCCGAACACTTTCAAGTACAGCGCCGAGTTCGCCAGGCTGCTGTTGACCTTGCCTTGGGCGAGATCGGTCAGCAGGCCAATCGTGACGCTTTGCAGCCGGTTTACCAGTTGCTCCAGAGGCTCTCGCAGTGCCGTGAGTGAAGGGTGCTTTTGCGCCCGGGCTCCGGTTTCGGCGATCAGGCGAATCAACTGCTTTAAACCGGCGCCGCCGTTCTGCGCCAATTTGCGCCCGAGCAGGTCCAGGGACTGGATGCCGTGGGTGCCTTCATGGATGGGGTTCAGGCGGTTGTCGCGGTAGTACTGCTCCACCGGGTATTCGCGGGTGTAGCCGTGGCCGCCGAGAATCTGGATCGCCAGCTCGTTGGCCTTGAGGCAGAACTCCGACGGCCAGGATTTGACGATGGGCGTGAGCAGGTCGAGCAGTTCGTGGGCTTGCTTGCGCTCGGTGTCGGTTTGCAGGGTGGTGGTGTCGTCGAATAGCCGCGCCGCGTAGAGGCCGAGGTCAAAGGCGCCTTCCACATAGGCTTTCTGGGTCAGTAGCATGCGCTTGATGTCGGCGTGCTGGATGATCGCCACCGGTGCGGTGCTCGGGTCTTTACTATCAGGCAGGCGCCCCTGGGGCCGTTCGCGGGCGTAGTCCAGGGAGTAGAGGTAGCCGGCGTAACCGAGCATCACCGCGCCCATGCCCACGCCGATGCGTGCCTCGTTCATCATCTGGAACATGCAGCTCAGCCCCTGGTGCGGCTTGCCCACCAGATAGCCGACACAGTTGCCGTTATCGCCAAAGTTAAGCGCCGTGGACGTGGTGCCGCGCCAGCCCATCTTGTGGAACAGCCCTGCCAGCAGCACATCGTTGCGAGCGCCCAGGCTGCCGTCCTCGTTGACCAGGAACTTGGGCACGATAAACAGCGAAATGCCCTTCACGCCTGCGGGAGCGTCCGGCAATTTTGCCAGCACCATATGCACGATGTTTTCCGATAGCGAATGGTCGCCACCGGAAATAAAGATCTTGTTGCCCTTGAGCCGATAACTGCCGTCAGTCGCGGGCTCTGCACGGGTACGAATGTCCGACAGGGAGGAGCCTGCATGGGGCTCGGTCAGGGCCATGGTGCCGAAGAAGCGCCCGTCGATCATTGGCTGCAGGAAGCGTTGTTTCTGCTCCTCGGTGCCGAAGCTTTCGATCAGGTTGGCGGCGCCCATGGTCAGGAACGGGTAGGACGTCGAGGCGGCGTTGGCCGATTGGAAGTGCGCGAAACAGGCCTGGGACAACAGGGTCGGCAGTTGCATGCCGCCTGCTTCAAAGCTACGTGCTGCGTTGAGGAAGCCGGCTTCAAGGAAGGCGTCCACGGCGGGTTTGACCTCGGGGATCAGGATCGCCTGGCCGTTTTCATAGCGCGGTTCGTTTTCGTCGTTCTTGCGGTTGTGAGGGGCGAAGTACTTTTCTGCGATGTTGCGCGCCGTGCTGATCGCGGCATCGAAGGTTTCACGGTTGTGTTCGGCAAACCGCTCGCGCTGGGTCAGGCCCTCGGCATCGAGGACTTCGTACAGCTCGAAAGCCAGATTGCGGGAACTGAGCAGCGTCTCGGACATGGCGGCGTACCTTTGAAGGAATTGGCCTGAGTCTAAGTCCGCGAATGGAGGGTGGGTAGCAAGATTGATCTAAGTGATAGAGGGGCAGAACGCTGGCGAGGCATCGAGATCGTTCCCACGCTCTGCGTGGGAACGCCTCTTTTGACGCTCCGCGTCACGCTTCTGGACGCAGAGCGTCCTTGAGCTGCATTCCCACGCGGAGCGTGGGAACGATCAGCCGCGATCAGCCGCGTTGTGTCAGTTAGCCGATGGTCATCAGGCTGGCGTTACCACCCGCTGCAGCAGTGTTAACGCTCAACGCGCGCTCGATCACCAGACGCTCCAGCGCAATCGCCGTTTCGCCTTGCGACATGCCATGCACCCCGACAATCGCCCCACCGCGCTGCGCCACTTGCTGGCACACCGCACGCAGTTGGTCGGAATCACCGTGATGCAGCACAGCGTCAAACACCACGTCGTCCTTGGACCAGTCGGCCACGCGCTTGATCTTCGCCTGAATCTCTTTAGGCAGGCGTGGGAACAAGGCCTTGGTCAGCTCGGTTTCCGGCCATACCGCCGAACCACCGACGGCCAATACCGCCGCCAGTTGGGTCAGCAGGTCGCCTTCCACTTCGGCCAGGCACAGCACGTGCTCGCGCGGCAGGATGGCGTAGCTGTTGCGCTCGCCAGTCGGGCCGGCCAGTTGGCGGGTGATACCGCTCTGCGATTGGGCGGCGAATTGCGTGCACAACGCGCTCAGTTCGCTGAACTTATTGCCGTCGGCCCAGGTTTTCAGGGCGGTCAGCGATTGGCTCATGGCATCACGCAGGCGCACATCCGGCGCGGCCAGCTTGTCGCCCCGTACGAAGGATTGCTCGATCGCATCGGTAGGACGAGTCGACAGCAAGCGGTACAGGTACAGCGGGCCACCGGCTTTCGGGCCAGTGCCGGACAGGCCTTCGCCGCCGAACGGCTGCACGCCGACCACGGCGCCAACAATGTTGCGGTTGACGTAGACGTTACCGGCATTGACGTTGTCGATCACCTTGGCGATGGTCTCGTCGATGCGGGTGTGCACGCCCAGGGTCAGGCCGTAGCCGGAAGCGTTGATCTGGCCGATGAGCTGGTCGATCTCTTTGCGCTTGTAGCGCACTACGTGCAATACCGGGCCGAAGATCTCGCGTTGCAGTTCGTCGAAGCTTTCCAGCTCGATCAGGGTCGGCATCACGAAGGTGCCGCGCTTGATCTCTTCACCGTCGGCAATCGCCACCTGGTAAACGTTGCGGCCTTTGTCGCGCATGGCCTGGATGTGTTTCTCGATACCGGCCTTGGCTTCGGCGTCGATCACCGGGCCGATGTCGACCGACAGGCGTTCCGGGTTACCCAGGCGGCATTCAGCCATGGCGCCCTTGAGCATTTCGACCACACGGTCTGCCGAATCTTCCTGCAGGCACAGTACGCGCAGGGCCGAACAACGTTGACCGGCGCTGTCGAAGGCCGACGATACGACGTCGATCACCACTTGTTCGGTCAGCGCCGAGGAATCGACGATCATCGCGTTCTGGCCACCGGTTTCGGCGATCAGCGGAATCGGGCGACCCTGGGCATCCAGGCGACCGGCGACATTGCGTTGCAGCAGGCGCGCCACTTCGGTGGAACCGGTGAACATCACGCCTTTGACGCGATCATCACCCACCAGACGGGCACCGACGCTTTCGCCCTGGCCTGGCAGCAATTGCAGCACGCCTTCCGGAATACCGGCTTCAAGCAGAATACGTACGGCCTGGGCAGCCACCAGCGGCGTCTGCTCGGCAGGCTTGGCCAGCACCGGGTTACCAGCAGCCAGCGCTGCAGCTACCTGGCCGCTGAAGATGGCGAGCGGGAAGTTCCACGGGCTGATGCACACCACCGGGCCCAATGGGCGGTGGGCGTCATTGGTAAAGTCGTTGCGCGCCTGCACCGCGTAGTAACGCAGGAAGTCCACGGCTTCACGCACTTCGGCGATGGCGTTGGCGAAGGTCTTGCCGGCTTCACGGGCCAGCAAGCCCATAAGCGGCTGGATCTCGCCTTCCATCAGGTCGGCGGCGCGTTCGAGGATGGCAGCGCGTTCGGCGGGCGGGGTGGCCTGCCAGATCGGCGCGGCGCTGATGGCGCACTGGATGGCGTTGTCGACGTCTTCGACGGTGGCTTCCTGTACCTGGCCGACCACATCACGCAGGTCGGATGGGTTCAGAACCGGTTGTGCCGCTTCATTGCTGGCGGCGCAACCGAGCATCGGTGCGGCTTTCCAGTTGTTGTGAGCAGTGGCCAGCAGGGCGCAGGACAACGAGGCCAGGCGATGTTCGTTGGCCAGGTCGATACCGGCCGAGTTGGCGCGGTCGCTGCCGTACAGGTCACGCGGCAAAGGGATGCGCGGGTGCGGCAGGCCGAAACCGCCTTCCTGGGTTGCCATTTGCTCGATGCTGGCTACCGGGTCGGCTACCAGTTCCTGGATCGAGATGGACTGGTCAGCGATGCGGTTGACGAACGAGGTGTTGGCGCCGTTTTCCAGCAGGCGGCGTACCAGATAGGCCAGCAGCGTTTCGTGGGTACCGACCGGCGCGTACACACGGCACGGACGGTTCAACTTACCTTCGGAAACCTTGCCTACAACCTGTTCGTACAGCGGTTCACCCATGCCGTGCAGGCACTGGAACTCGTACTGGCCGGGGTAATAGTTCTGACCGGCGATGTGGTAGATAGCCGACAGGGTGTGGGCGTTGTGCGTGGCGAACTGCGGGTAGATGACTTCCGGCACCGACAGCAGTTTGCGCGCGCAGGCAATGTAGGAAACGTCGGTGTACACCTTACGGGTGTACACCGGGTAGCCTTCCAGGCCTTCGACCTGGGCGCGCTTGATTTCGCTGTCCCAGTACGCGCCTTTTACCAGGCGGATCATCAGGCGATGGCGGCTGCGGCGGGCCAGGTCGATGACGTAGTCGATCACATATGAGCAACGCTTCTGGTACGCCTGGATCACAAAGCCGATGCCGTTCCAGCCGGTCAATTGCGGCTCGAAGCACAGGCGTTCGAGCAGGTCCAGGGACAGCTCCAGGCGGTCGGCTTCTTCGGCGTCGATGTTCAGGCCGATGTCGTACTGCTTGGCCAGCAAGGTTAGCGACAGCAGGCGCGGGTACAACTCGTCCATCACGCGCTCGTACTGCGCACGGCTGTAGCGCGGGTGCAGGGCGGAGAGCTTGATGGAGATGCCCGGGCCTTCATAGATCCCACGGCCATGGGAGGCTTTGCCGATGGAATGAATGGCTTGTTCGTACGAGGCCAGGTACTTCTGGGCGTCGTGTTCGGTGAGTGCGGCTTCACCGAGCATGTCGTAGGAATAGCGGAAGCCCTTGGCTTCGAATTTGCTCGCATTGGCCAAGGCTTCGGCGATGGTTTCGCCGGTGACGAACTGCTCGCCCATCAGGCGCATGGCCATGTCGACGCCCTTGCGGATCATCGGCTCGCCGCTCTTGCCGATGATGCGGCTCAGGGACGAGGTCAGGCCTGCTTCGTTGTGGGTGGACACCAGCTTGCCAGTCAGCAGCAGGCCCCAGGTAGCGGCGTTGACGAACAGCGATGGGCTGTTGCCCAGGTGGGGCTGCCAGTTGCCGGTGCTGATCTTGTCGCGGATCAGCGCATCGCGGGTGCCTTTGTCCGGGATACGCAGCAGCGCTTCGGCCAGGCACATCAGCGCCACGCCTTCCTGGGACGACAAGGAGAATTCTTGCAGCAGGCCCTGAACAATACCGGCACGGCCGCCGGCACTCTTCTGATTGCGCAGTTTTTCGGCAATGCTCGCGGCCAGCTTGTTGGTGGCTTCGGCCATCGGTGCCGGCAGGCGCGCCTGTTCGATCAGCATCGGTACCACTTCCGGCTCGGGGCGGCGGTAAGCGGCGGTGATTGCGGCACGCAATACCGATTGCGGCAGGATGCTCTCGGCGAACTCAAGGAAGCACTGGTGGGCGTGGTCGGCCTGGACCTCGCCGGCATCATCGGCCTCCTTGGTGCTCAAGCCATTGAGCTCGGACAGGGTTGCACCACCCTCGAGTTTCTCCAGGTAATTGAAAATCGCCTGCTTGATCAGCCAGTGCGGCGTGCGATCAATGGAGGTCGCGGCGGCCTTCAGGCGTTCGCGGGTCGGGTCGTCGAGTTTGACCCCAAGGGTGGTCGTTGCCATTTTTTTATCCTCATGGGTGCCACTACCGAGTGGCATCTGCTGGCGGCAAGATTAGCTTTGCCCATCCTGAGGTGCAACCGGGTGCAACCCTTTTGTTGGTTAAATGTTCGACGCTTGATCGGAAAAAAATAAACACACGACCGAATCCGCTTCACGCTGGTGCATTTGCTTCTGAGATCGGCTGTTCTTGCTCCGAAAAGGAGCAAAAAAAGCGCGTTTGGCCTAAAACATACTTGGGTGCAACTTAATCGGCAGAAACTGGTTGCACCTTATTTGCTTTGTTGAATAGCATTCGCGCACCAAGGTGCAACCAACTCTCTGGGTGGGTTCATCGGCTGGCGGCTTTCCTGGGGAAACGCCAGTCATAAATGCGCGGCATGCAGGTTCGTCTATCCGGTTATCCACGGGTGGCCGTCCCCATGACCGTCGCTACATAAAAACAAAGCCAGGGCGTCACTCCTATGAGCGTTAGTAATCCAACCCTGATCACGTTCGTGATCTACATCGCAGCAATGGTGCTGATCGGCCTGATGGCCTATCGCTCCACCAACAACCTTTCCGATTACATCCTGGGCGGTCGCAGCCTCGGTAGCGTGGTGACAGCCTTGTCCGCCGGTGCTTCCGACATGAGCGGCTGGCTGTTGATGGGCTTGCCGGGCGCGATCTACATGTCCGGTCTGTCGGAAAGCTGGATTGCCATCGGCCTGATCGTCGGTGCTTACCTCAACTGGTTGTTCGTGGCCGGCCGCCTGCGCGTGCAGACCGAACACAACGGCGACGCGCTGACCCTGCCGGATTACTTCTCCAGCCGCTTCGAAGATAAAAGCGGCCTGCTGCGGATCATCTCCGCCGTGGTGATCCTGGTGTTCTTCACCATCTACTGCGCCTCCGGCATCGTCGCCGGCGCCCGCCTGTTCGAAAGCACCTTCGGCATGTCCTACGAGACCGCGCTGTGGGCCGGTGCTGCGGCGACTATTGCCTACACCTTCATCGGTGGTTTCCTGGCAGTCAGCTGGACCGACACCGTGCAAGCCACGCTGATGATCTTCGCGCTGATCCTCACGCCGATCATCGTGCTGCTGGCCACCGGCGGCGTAGACACCACCTTCCTGGCCATTGAAGCCAAGGACCCGACCAGCTTCGACATGCTGAAAAACACCACCTTCATCGGCGTTATCTCGTTGATGGGCTGGGGCCTGGGCTACTTCGGCCAGCCGCACATCCTCGCGCGCTTCATGGCGGCGGACTCGGTTAAGTCGATCGCCAAGGCGCGTCGCATCTCCATGACCTGGATGATCCTGTGCTTGGGCGGCACCGTGGCGGTGGGCTTCTTCGGTATCGCTTACTTCTCGGCGCACCCGGAAGTGGCGGGCCCGGTGACTGAAAACCCAGAGCGTGTGTTTATCGAGCTGGCCAAAATCCTGTTCAATCCATGGGTTGCCGGTGTGTTGCTGTCGGCCATTCTGGCGGCTGTGATGAGCACCCTGAGCTGCCAACTGCTGGTGTGCTCCAGCGCCCTGACGGAAGACTTCTACAAGGCGTTCCTGCGCAAAGGCGCTTCCCAGCTTGAGCTGGTATGGGTCGGTCGCATCATGGTGCTGGTAGTGGCCTTGATCGCCATCGCCATGGCCGCCAACCCGGAAAACCGCGTACTGGGCCTGGTCAGCTACGCCTGGGCCGGTTTCGGTGCAGCCTTCGGCCCCGTGGTACTGATCTCGGTCATCTGGAAACACATGACCCGCAACGGCGCCCTGGCCGGCATCCTGGTCGGCGCGATCACCGTGATCGTGTGGAAGCACTTCGAATTGCTGGGCCTGTACGAAATCATCCCAGGCTTCATCTTCGCCAGCCTGGCGATCTACTTCGTGAGCAAGATGGGCGCACCGACGGTGGGCATGGTCGAGCGTTTTGATGCTGCGGAAAAAGATTACAACTTGAACAAGTAATTCGCTGGGCGTTTAACGCCTACTGAACGAACAAGAAAGGCCCACGTCCGAAGGACACTGGGCCTTTTTTTGTGTGGGCTGATTGGTGCAATTGCCGTCGATGCTCGTGGGTTCCAGCGGTGCTCACGTAGGACCTTACTTATTTGCCGAGGCAGCGCTCGGCAAGGCGAACGGCTGGTGCAGAATCGACCGCCCACCCTTCGCAGAGAAACACCGGATGTTCGCTCCTGCCAACCAACCTGCATTTACCCTGGCCCTGGATGGGGCGCCGAGTGATTTCGAGGTGTTCGCGTTCGACGGCACCGAGGCCATCAGCCAGTCCTATCGTTTTGAACTTGAGCTGGTCAGCGAGCAGCCGGATATCGACCTGGAGGGCTTGCTGCATCGCCAGGTGTACTTGGGCTTCGACGATCAGGGGCATGGCGTTCACGGCCTGGTGTATCGGGTTGCCCAGGGCGACTCGGGCCGGCGCCTGACGCGTTACCAGCTCAGCCTTGCGCCGCATCTGGCGTACCTGGCACACAGCAGCCACCAGCGCATTTTTCAGCATAAGACGGTGCCGCAGATTGTTGCTCAGGTGCTGGCAGGGCAGGGGATTCACAGTGATCGCTTTGAGTTCCGGTTGAGCGGTGATTACCCGGAGCGTGAATATTGCGTGCAGTTCGGCGAGAGCGACCTGGCGTTCATCCAGCGCCTGTGTGCCGAGCTGGGTATTCACTATCACTTCCAGCATTCCCCCGCAGGGCATCTGCTGGTGTTTGGCGATGACCAGACCGTATTTGCCCAGGCAGATCAGCCCACGCCGTACCGGCCTGGTTCGGGAATGGTCGCCGCTAACCCTGCGATCAAGCGCTTCACCTTGCAATTGGCGACCTGCACCACGGCGTTGAATCTTCGCGATTACGACTTTCGCAAACCCCATGTCGAGCTGGAAAGCGCAGCCGTCGACAAGTCATTGCCCAAGCTTGAAGCGCAGCACTACCCCGGCAAGTTTTCCGACCGAGCCCAAGGCAGATGCCTCGCCCAGCGTGGCCTGGAGCGGTACCGCAGCGACTATCGTAGTGCCCATGGCCAGGGCGATGAGCCGGCGTTGGCCAGTGGCCGGTTTCTGCAGTTGCGTGAGCACCCCCGTGAGGACTGGAACGACCTGTGGCTGGTGACGCAGGTGCGCCATGAAGGCAAGCAGCCTCAGGTGCTGGAGGAAGCGGTCACCGAGGAGGACGGAGGGGAACTGCGCCAAGGGTATCGCAACGCATTTGTCGCCGCGCCATGGGATGCGGTGTTTCGTCCGCCCTTGCCGGAGCAGCCGCGCCCGACGGTATCGGGATATCAAAGTGCAGTGGTCACCGGCCCGGTTGACAGTGAGGTTCACTGTGACGAATACGGCCGGGTCAAGGTGCAACTGGCCTGGGATCGTGTCGGCGAGCACAACGACCATTCCAGTTGCTGGCTGCGGGTCGCCAGTGGCTGGGCCCATGACCGTTATGGCGTGGTGCTGATACCCCGGGTTGGCATGGAAGTGCTGGTGGGGTTCGTCAATGGCGACATGGATATGCCGCTGGTGGTGGGGTGCCTGCCCAGCGCCGCCACGCCTGTGCCCCTCGACCTGCCCGCGGACAAGACCCGTAGTCTCTGGCGTAGCCAGAGCAGCCCTGGCGGTGGTGGCTACAACGAACTGCGTATCGAGGACCGCAAGGGTGCCGAGGAAATCTACCTGCGCGCCCAGCGGGACTGGACCCAGCATGTGTTGCACGACCAACAGGTACAGGTCGATAACCAGCGTCGCGTGCAGGTGGGCGGCGAGTCGCGCCATGAGTTGCAGGGCCAGGAGCAGCGCATCACCCACGGCAACCGTTTGACCGAGCTCAAGCAGGATGACCATCTGGTGGTTGGCGGTTCGCAGCACATGCGTGCCGGGCAAATCATTGCGCTGGGGGCCGGGCAAAGCATCATCATTGATGCGGGTGCCAGCGTGACGATCCAGGCGGGCGGGCAGTCGATCACATTGTCAGCGGGCGGGATTTTCAGCAGTGTGCCGATCCAGCTCGGCAGCGCGCCTGCCCCGACGCCGGCGCCGTTAATGCCTGGGTTGAAAGAGGCTGTATTGGCAGCGGTTCCCGCGCCGTTAAGCCGTGCACAAGTGTTCAGCCTCAAACGCAGCGCGCCGTTCTGCGAAGAATGCGAGCGCTGCAAGAACGGCCAGTGCGACATCGACGCCCATACACGGAGTGCGTCCTGATGCCCGCGCTCTTGACGCCCAATGCCTGGCTGGCGCAATACCCGTTGCAGCCTGATGAACAGCTGTACGCCGTGCTGGGCAATGCCAGCGACGCCAAGCCGCTCGCCGCCTGGCAAGCCACGGCCGCTGCAAAGATGCCGCGACCGATCTGGGCGGGCACGGCCTACGCTGACTGGGATGAGGTCATGCCCTACGTTGGCGTCGTTGAGCCGAGCAGTGCCTTTCTCGATTGGATAGCCACCACCCAAGCGCCGGATTGGGGCTGGCTGGCGGTCTCGTCCAGCCCGCTGGAGGTGGTGATCGCGCATTTGAAGGGTTTGACCCAGGTGTACCTGCCGGAAAGCCAACCGGTGTTTTTGCGTTTCTGGGACGGCGCGCACCTTTTGCCGATGTTGCAGTCATTAGGCGACGGGGCCGGGGGCGTGCTACCGGTGTTCCAGCGCTACTTGATCAACGGCCAGCCGCTGTCGGTGGCGGCCAAACCAGTCACTGCGGCCCCAGCCAGCCCCTGGTGGCAGGTGCCGGAATCGTTGCTCAAGCATATGGCGCAGCAGTCACCGCAGGTGCTGGTCGACAACCTGCTGCAATGGCTCCAAGAGCAGCGTCCTGACCTCTATACCGCGTTTACGCCAGCAACCTTGCAGCATAAAGTCGCCTACTTCGCACGCAGGCCGCAAATCAGCCATGGTGCACTGGCTGATTACCTTGCCTCGCAGCTCAGTTGAGCCCCTGGCGATAGCGTCACTTCCGTGCCGCCCGCCATGCGGCCCTGCACCTTTGCACCGGTAGAAGGTAAACTTCGCCCCCTGCGCAGGAGCAACCATGAATTATCGTCACGCCTTTCACGCCGGCAACCATGCCGATGTCTTCAAACACCTGACCTTGACCCGCCTCATCGCCCTGATGTCGCGCAAGGAACAGCCGTTCGCCTACCTCGACACTCACGCAGGCATTGGCTTGTATGACTTGCAGGGCGACCAGGCCAACCGCACCGGTGAGTACCTGGAAGGCATCGCCCGCCTGTGGGGCGCAAGCGACCTGCCGCCGCTCACCGCCGACTACATGCGCGTGTTGCACGAGATGAACCCGGATGGCCAGTTACGCTACTACCCGGGCTCGCCGGAACTGGCGCGCCGCCTCACGCGGCCCCAGGACCGTGTGTTGCTCAACGAGAAGCACCCTGAAGATGGCGTGCTGCTCAAGGACAACATGAAGGGTGATCGCCGCGTCAAAGTGCACCTGGGCGAAGGCTGGCACGTGCCACGGGCCTTGCTGCCAGTGCCGGAAAAGCGCGCGCTGATGCTGATCGACCCGCCGTTTGAAAAACTCGACGAAATGCAGCGTTGCGCCGCGTCCCTCAAGGAGGCTGTTAGCCGTATGCGCCAGACGGTGGCGGCGATCTGGTACCCGGTGAAAGACCAGCGCATGTTGCGCCGTTTCTACCAGGACCTGGCCGGTACCGGTGCGCCGAAGCTGCTGCGTGTGGAGTTGCTGGTGCATCCGCTGGACACGCCCAATACCCTCACCGGCTCGGGCCTGGCGATTGCCAACCCGCCGTGGGGCCTGGAAGAGGAATTGCGTGAGTTGCTGCCATGGTTGTCCAGGCAACTGGGCCAGACCCAGGGTGGCTGGCAGATGGATTGGCTGATCGCCGAGTAACCGATCGTTCCCGCGCTCCGCGTGGTAACGCAGCCTGTGACGCTCCGCGTCACGATGTTAAAAGCGGACGCGGAGCGTCCAGTACGGCATTCCCACGCGGAGCGTGGGAATGATCATGGCACAAGGGTCAGATCGGGCAGGTCACGCCTGTGCCGCCGATCCCGCAGTAACCCTGGGGGTTCTTCGCCAGGTACTGCTGGTGATACGCCTCGGCGAAGTACACCGTCGGGGCCTCTTCGATTTCCGTGGTGATCTCACCCAGGCCGGCCTTGCTCAGCTCTTGCTGATACGCCTCGGCACTGGCCTTGGCTGCCGCCAGTTGCTCAGGCGTGGTGGCGTAGATCACCGAACGGTACTGGCTGCCGATGTCGTTGCCCTGGCGCATGCCCTGGGTCGGGTTGTGCAGTTCCCAGAACATTTTCAGCAGGTCTTCGTATTTCACCTTGGCCTGGTCATACACCACGAGCACCACTTCGCTATGGCCGGTCAGGCCCGAGCAGACTTCTTCATAAGTCGGGTTGGGCGTAAAGCCGCCGGCGTAGCCAACCACGGTGCTGACCACGCCGTCGCGCTGCCAGAACTTGCGTTCTGCGCCCCAGAAGCAGCCCAGGCCGAAGATCGCAAAGCCGACATCATCCAGGAACGGGCCCAGCAGTGGGTTGCCGTTGACGAAGTGCGTTTCGGGCAACTTCATCGGGGTTTCACGACCAGGCAACGCTTGTTCTTGAGTAGGCAGCACGTTTTTGTTCACCAGAATTTCCGAGCGCAAGACCATGATCAGTCCTCTCGTCAGGTTGAGTAACAGTAAATTGTCAGACAGCCAGTGTGCCCGAGTGTTACAGCGCTGTCAGGCGATTGGCCCGCGCGGGTAGCGTTTAAGCCTCTGCATCAGCTCGGCACCCGGGATCGGGCGGTCGAACAGGTAGCCCTGGCCCACGTCGCAACGGTGCCGGCGCAGGAACGCCAACTGCTCAGCGGTTTCGATGCCTTCGGCCACGACCTTGAGTTTGAGGTTGTGGGCCATGGCGATCACCGCCGAGGTGATTTCCATGTCGTCCTGGTTGTCCGGGATTTCATGGATAAAGCTGCGATCAATCTTAATGATGTCGATGGGGAATTTTTTCAAGTAGCTCAGCGACGAGTAACCGGTACCGAAGTCGTCCATCGCCAGGGTCAGGCCGAAGCTCTTGAGCTGGTCCAGTTGCAGGCGCGTATCTTCAGTGGCTTCCAGCAGCAAGCCTTCGGTCAGCTCCAGCTCCAGCAGGTTGGCCGGCAGCTGTTCCTCCTTGAGGATGGTGGCAATCGAGGCCACCAGGTCCGGGTCGGAAAATTGCTTGGGCGACAGGTTGATGGCCACCTGCAAGTTGCCCAGGCCTGCGGCCGTCAATTGCCGGCTCATGCGGCAGGCCTGGCGCGCGATCCATTTGCCGATGGGGATAATCAGCCCGGTTTCTTCAGCCACGCTGATGAACTGGTCGGGGCGGATCATGCCTTTTTCCGGGTGGTTCCAGCGCAACAGTGCTTCCATGCCCAGCAGGCGACCGCTGCGCAGGCATAGCTTGGGCTGGTAGAACACGTCCAGCTCGTTCTGGGTCAGGGCACGGCGCAGGTTGTTTTCCACGAACAGCTTGTAGCTGGCCTCGGCATTCAGCGCTTCGGTAAACACTTGCACTTGGTGCTTACCGTTGGCTTTGGCCTTGTGCAGGGCCAGGCCGGCGTTGCGCATCAGGGTCTGCGGGTCGCGGCCATGCAGCGGCGCGCAGGCCAGGCCCACGGAACCGGTTACGCTGATCAACTGGTTGTCGACGAACATCGGCTTGTCGAGGGTGGTCAGCAACTGGCTGGCCACCTGCTGGCCGGTCTCAAGGTCGGCATCGTCCAACAGCACCGCGAATTCGTTACTGGCAAAACGCGCCAGGCTGCCGCCGCTGCTCAAGCTGTTGCGCAGGCGGCGCGCCAGGCTGATCAGCAACTTGTCGCCAGTCTGGTGGCCGAGGCTGTCGTTGATGCGCTTGAAGTTGTCGATGTCCACCAACAGCAGGCTGATCGGGCTGTCGCTGTCGCGGGCAAAGCGCTCGTCGAGGTTGCGAATGAACGCGGGGCGATTGCCCAGGTTGGTCAGGTTGTCGGTGTAGGCCAGGCGTTCGATGCGCTGTTGCGCCAGCTTGGTCTGGGTGATGTCTTCGTAGATGCCGATGTAGTGGGTCAGCTCGCGGTTGTCGCCATACACCTTGGAAATCGACAGCTGGCCCCAGTACGGTTCCAGGTTCTTGCGGCGGCTCTTGAACTCGCCTTGCCAGCTGTTGCTTTTGGCCAGGGCCGAAGGCGCGTCGAACAGCAATTCGCTGAGGTTCTCCAGAGCTGGCAGTTGGGCCAGGCGATGGCCGTGGACTTCTTCGGCGCTGTATTGGGTAATCGCGGTGAAGCTGGGGTTGACGTACTCCACCACGCCGTCGCAATTGACCAGCAAAAACGCGTTGGCGCTTTGCTCCACGGCGCGCTGGAACAAGTGCAGGGCGCTGGTGGCAGTGCGGCGGTTGTGGTTGTTGATGACCTGGGCGAACTGGTCTGCCAGCTCGCCGGCGAATGCGATCTCATCGGACTGCCAGGCGCGCGGGCTGCCACCTTGCTCCAGGCACAGCACGCCGACGACCTGGCCGTCGACACGGATGCTGGCGTCGAGCATCGCGTGGATGTCCTTGGCGCGCAGGCTTTCGGCCATTTCCCGGGTGCGTGGGTCGCGCAGGGCGTGGGTGGCGTCGATGGCGCGGCTGGAGTGCAGGGCCTCCAGATAATCCGGGAAGCCGCTGGCATCAATGGCTTCGGGCAGATGGTGTTGTTGATCGGCGCGGTGATAGGCGGAGATCGGTACCAGATGATGGCCTTCGAGGTTCCAGATGCTGGCGCAGTCGATCTGGTAAATGTCGCAGGCGCTGCGCGTGATGAGTTCAGCGGCTTCTTGCAGGGAATTTGGCGTTGTGTAGCGTTGGCGCGCCAGCAGCAGGATCAGTTCTTGCTGGGCGCGCACTCGCTCCAGGTGTTGCAACTGCTCCTGCTGCGCTCGCTGGTTGAGCTCCAGGGCGATTTGCAGGCGGCTGTTCTGGTTTTCCAGGTCGACCGTCGGGGCGGGTGCGCTGGTCTCGCTGAACAGCCCCTCGACCACCATCAGGTAGCCGCGCACCAGGTGGCGGTTATGTTGTTTGTAGGCCTCGCCCATCTCCAGCACGCTCAGCGGGCCGTCATGGGTGTGCAGGTTGTAGCGCACCAGATAATGGGGGCTGTGGGCCAGTTGCTGCTGGATCGCATCGTGCAACTGGTAGCGCGCCTGGGGTTCCATCAGGCTGGCGTAGGGTGTGCCGATCAAGGCGCAGAGTTCAACCGCCGGCAGGCCGAACTGGCGTTCGCAATTGGGATCGAGGTAGAGCAGGGCCCAGCTTGCCTCATTAAGCCGCTCGAAACGCAGCATACCGAGGCGCGAAGGCACCGGTAATTGCGTCACTACCTCGGCCGCCATACGGGCGACATCGGGTTGGCTTTTCATGGGGAAACTCGCTTGGGAAAATGCGCACTGCGCTGGGCTCACGCCCTCTTGACTGTCGACTGCGGCAAGGTTGCATCATGCAGGACGCAGTGACAAGAGAGGATGAAGGCTAAGTGCTATAAGCCTGTTATCGGCCGCGCAAGGGATTTCTGTAATTGGGGTGATCGGTGGTGCGTTGACGCAGGTAGGGTGCTTGCGTGTGGCGAGCAAGCTTGCTTGCGCTGGGCTGCGCAGCGGCCCCAAAATCTTGGGAGCGCTTCGCACTCCAGCGGGAGCAAGCTCCCTCGCCACAGCAAGCTCGCTCCTACAAAATACAGGCAAAAAAAGCCCCGCCAAGTGGCGGGGTTGAGGTACGAGCGTGGCGCTCGGAAATCGGTGTGGCAAGGGCCTTCCCGGCAACAGGAAGGCCCTGCGACTTACAGCAGGATGGTGCGGATGTCGTTCAGCAACTGGCTCAGGCGCTGGGTGAAGCGCGCAGCCGCGGCGCCGTTGATCACACGGTGATCGTAGGACAGCGACAGTGGCAGCATCAGCTTGGGTTGGAACGCTTTACCGTCCCACACAGGCTGGATGGTGGCCTTGGACACACCCAGGATCGCCACTTCCGGCGCGTTGACGATTGGCGTGAAGCCAGTGCCGCCAATGTGGCCGAGGCTGGAGATGGTGAAGCAAGCGCCCTGCATGTCGTCCGGGGTGAGCTTCTTGTCGCGGGCCTTGGCAGCCAGCGCAGCCGCTTCGCCAGCGAGTTGCAGCAGGCTCTTCTGG
The DNA here is from genome assembly GCF_021605325.1 of Pseudomonas sp. PA-7-1E. Lineage (NCBI taxonomy): Bacteria > Pseudomonadati > Pseudomonadota > Gammaproteobacteria > Pseudomonadales > Pseudomonadaceae > Pseudomonas > Pseudomonas sp. PA-7-1E. The sequence continues at coordinate 81,291 of NZ_WKFA01000004.1, read as the reverse complement.
TCGACGTTCTTGATGACCGGTACCAGCAGGCCATCCGGGGTGTCGACCGCAAAGCCGATGTGCACGTACTTCTTGCGAATGATCGCCTTGCCGCTTGGCGCCAGCGAGCTGTTGAAGTCCGGCAGTTCCTTGAGCAGGTGTGCACAGGCCTTGAGCAGCAGTGGCAGCACGGTCAGCTTCACGCCGGCCTTCTCGGCCACGGCTTTCTGCGCAACGCGGAACGCTTCCAGGTCGGTGATATCGGCCTGGTCGAACTGAGTCACGTGCGGGATGTTCAGCCAGCTGGCGTGCAGGCCTGCCGCGCCGATTTGCATCAGGCGGGTCATCGGCACTTCTTCGATTTCGCCGAAACGGCTGAAATCCACGGTGCGGATCGGCGGAATGCCCGAACCACCGGTAGCGCCGCCGGCAGCCGGAGCTTCCTTGGCTTTTTGCATCATGGCTTTGACGTAAACCTGCACGTCTTCCTTCAGCACACGGCCGTGAGGGCCGCTGGCTGCAACAGCGCTCAGCTCGACGCCAAATTCACGGGCCAGCTGACGCACGGCTGGGCCGGCGTGAACCTTGGCACCGCTTGGCGCAGGCGCAGCAGCCGCAGGGGCTGGCGCAGCTTCGGCTTTTGCGGCCGGAGCAGGGGCAGCAGCGGCAGGTGCCGCTTCAGCCTTGGCAGCCGGAGCAGCAGCCGGTGCTGGTGCGGCGGCTGGCGCAGCACCTTGTACTTTGAGCTTGAGGATGAAGTCACCGGTGCCGACTTCGTCTTCCAGCTTGACCGCGATGCTTTCCACCACGCCGGCAGCCGGCGATGGGATTTCCATGGAAGCCTTGTCGGACTCCAGGGTGATCAGCGACTGGTCGGCTTCGACGGTGTCGCCGACCTTGACCAGCAGCTCGATGATCTTGGCCTTGCCCGACGAACCGATGTCCGGGACGTGAATGTCCTGGACGGTCGCGGCGGCAGGTGCAGCGGCCGGGGCTGGAGCAGCCTCGGCAGCGGCAGGCTTTTCAGCAGCAGGTGCAGGTGCGGCGGCGGCCGGAGCCGCGGCCGCAGGGGCTGCATCAGCAGCGCCTTCGATTTCCAGCTCCAGCAGTTCGTCGCCTTCTTTCAGACGGTCGCCCAGCTTCACTTTCAGGCTTTTGACCACGCCGGCCTTGGGAGCAGGGATTTCCATGCTCGCCTTGTCCGACTCGAGGGTCAGGATGCTCTGGTCGGCTTCGACGGTGTCGCCGACCTTCACAAACAGCTCGATTACTTCACCTTCACCGCTGCCGATGTCAGGTACGCGAATGAGTTCGCTCACAAAAAATCTCCTCAGCAGTCCAGTGGGTTGCGTTTTTCCGGGTTGATCCCGAACTTGACGATAGCGTCAGCCACCACCTTGGGTTCGATCTCACCACGGTCAGCCAAGGCTTCCAGGGCTGCCAACACCACGAAGTGACGGTCGACTTCGAAGAAGTGACGCAGCTTCTTGCGGCTGTCACTGCGGCCGAAACCATCGGTGCCCAGGACTTTGAATTCCTTGGACGGGACCCACTGGCGAATTTGTTCAGCAAACAGTTTCATGTAGTCGGTAGAGGCAATGACTGGACCTTTACGGCCGGCCAGGCACTCTTCGACGTAGCTCTTGGCTGGTTTCTGGCCAGGGTGCAGGCGGTTGCTGCGCTCTACGGCCAGGCCATCGCGACGCAGTTCGTTGAAGCTGGTGACGCTCCATACGTCGGCACCGACGTTGAACTCGTCGCGCAGGATCTTCGCCGCTTCACGTACTTCACGCAGGATAGTGCCGGAGCCCATCAGCTGTACGTGGTGCGCCGCTTCCTTGGTGTCTTCTTCGAGCAGGTACATGCCCTTGATGATGCCTTCTTCCACACCGGCCGGCATGGCTGGCTGCTGGTAGGACTCGTTCATCACGGTGATGTAGTAGAAAACGTCCTGCTGCTCTTCGGTCATCTTCTTCATGCCGTCCTGGATGATCACCGCCAGCTCATAGCCGTAGGTTGGATCAAAGGTGCGGCAGTTCGGGATGGTGGCAGCCAGGATGTGGCTGTGACCGTCTTCGTGTTGCAGGCCTTCGCCGTTCAGCGTGGTGCGGCCGGCGGTACCGCCGATCAGGAAGCCACGGGTGCGGCTGTCGCCAGCGGCCCAGGCCAGGTCGCCGATACGCTGGAAGCCGAACATCGAGTAGAAGATGTAGAACGGCAGCATTGGCTGGTTGTGGCTGGAGTACGAAGTACCGGCAGCGATGAAGGAACTCATGGCGCCTGCTTCGTTGATGCCTTCTTCGAGGATCTGGCCCTTCTTGTCTTCCTTGTAGAACATCACCTGGTCTTTATCGACTGGCTCGTAGAGCTGGCCGACGGAGGAGTAGATGCCCAGCTGACGGAACATGCCTTCCATACCGAAGGTACGGGCTTCGTCCGGGATGATCGGGACGATGCGCGGGCCGATGTCCTTGTCCTTGACCAGCTGCGCCAGGATGCGCACGAAGGCCATGGTGGTGGAGATTTCACGGTCGCCCGAGCCGTCAAGGATAGCCTTGAGGGTGCTCAGGTCTGGCGTCGGTACGCTGAAGCTGTTGGCGCGGCGCTGTGGTACGAAACCGCCCAGTGCGCTGCGACGCTCGCTCAGGTAGCGGGCTTCGGCGCTGTTTGGCTCTGGCTTGAAGAACGGCAGGTTCTCCAGCTCTTCGTCCTTGACCGGGATGTCGAAGCGGTCGCGGAACAACTTCAGGCTGTCGACATCGACTTTCTTGGTGTTGTGCGCGGTGTTCTTCGCTTCGCCGGCACCGGTGCCATAACCCTTGATGGTCTTGGCCAGGATGACGGTGGGTTGTTCTTTGTGGTTGACCGCTTCGTGGTACGCCGCGTAGACCTTGTACGGGTCGTGGCCGCCACGGTTGAGCTTCCAGATTTCGTCGTCGGACAGGTCGGCAACCATGGCCTTGAGTTCAGGCGTGTTGAAAAAGTGCTCGCGAACGAACGCGCCGTCTTTGGCCTTGTAGTTCTGGTACTCGCCGTCGATGACTTCGTCCATGCGACGTTGCAGGATACCGTCGACGTCCTTGGCCAGCAGTGGGTCCCAGAAACGGCCCCAGATGACTTTGGTCACGTTCCACTGAGCACCGCGGAACACGCCTTCGAGTTCCTGGATGATCTTGCCGTTGCCGCGAACCGGGCCGTCGAGGCGCTGCAGGTTGCAGTTGATGACGAAGATCAGGTTGTCGAGCTTCTCGCGGCCGGCCAGGGAGATGGCGCCCAGGGATTCCGGTTCGTCGCACTCGCCGTCGCCCAGGAAGCACCAGACTTTCTGCTTGCCTTCCGGGATGAACCCACGGGCTTCCAGGTACTTCATGAAGCGTGCCTGGTAGATCGCCTGGATCGGGCCAAGGCCCATGGAAACGGTCGGGAACTGCCAGAAGTCAGGCATCAGCCAAGGGTGAGGGTAGGACGACAGGCCCTGACCGTCGACTTCCTGGCGGAAGTTGTTCATTTGTTCTTCGCTGATGCGACCTTCCATGAACGCACGGGCGTAGACGCCTGGCGAGGTGTGGCCCTGGAAGTAGATCAGGTCGCCGCCGTGTTCGTCGGTCGGGGCCTGGAAGAAGTAGTTGAAGCCGATGTCATACAGGGTTGCGCTGGAAGCGAAGCTGGAGATGTGACCGCCCAGGTCCGAATCTTTCAAGTTCGTGCGCATTACCATCGCCATGGCGTTCCAACGTACCAGCGAGCGAATGCGGCGTTCCATGAACAGGTCGCCAGGCATGCGTGCTTCGTGGGTAACGGGGATGGTGTTGCGGTATGGCGTAGTGATGGCGTAAGGCAGTTGCGAGCCGCTACGGGTCGCGAGTTCGCCCATACGGGTCATCAGGTAGTGAGCACGGTCTTCGCCTTCTTTGTCGAGAACTGATTCCAGGGCGTCCAGCCATTCCTGGGTTTCGACGGGATCGAGGTCTTGCATGGCTTGCTCCAGGGCGGAAAGGCTACCAGAATCGGTTGCCTGAAGTTTGCGACTGGCCTTGTGGGCAGACGACATAAATTCTTGGATGGCCGAAGGTTGCTTCGGCGTCCTGTAGTTTTACTACAAATCGTCGGCCATTTCAGCCTTTCGAATGTATATACGAGTAGTAAAACTACACAAGACTGAGCGTATGGCTCGGTCTTGCTGGTGAGCATAATCGTTATTGTTGGTCTATTGCGAACAAGAAAAGGTGAAACTTTGATGTTGCCTGCCAAGATTAATTTAATTTCAGCTATTTCTAACCTTTGTTCGACAGTCCTTCACCGAGCATGGCTCTTGCCTTCACAACTACACGCCATTTACACGCCGATCAAGGATAGACCATGAGCCTTCCAACGCTGGCCGAACTGCCGGCCATTCTGTTGCCTTACGCCAACCGGGCCGAGCAGTCATTTCGTGACGCGGTGGCCGCGCTGGATGACGATCATGGCCTTTCTGCGTGGACGCCGCAACGGTGGGCCGACTTCGTCCGCGTGTGCGCCGCCAGTGATTTCGTCATTGAACAGAGTGTTCGTGACCCTTTGATGTTGCTGGAGCTGGTGGCCTGGGGCGAGCTGGACCGCGGCTTTGCGCCCGGCGAGCTATGCAGCCAGATAGCCGGTGCCGTGCAACAGGCCGAAACAGAAGATGAACTGGGCCGCGTGCTGCGCCGCCAACGTACGCGCCAGCAGGTGCGCATCATCTGGCGCGACCTCACACGCCAGGCCGACCTGGTGCAAACCTGTCGCGACCTGTCCGACATGGCCGACGCCTGCATCGACCAGGCCTATCAATGGCTGTACCAGCGCCATTGTGCCCAGTTCGGCACGCCGACCGGCGCACGCAGCGGCGAGGCGCAGCACATGGTCATCCTCGGCATGGGCAAGCTCGGTGCAGTGGAGCTGAACCTGTCGTCGGATATCGACCTGATCTTCGCCTACCCCGAGGGCGGCGAGACGGTGGGCGTGAAGCGCGCCCTGGATAATCAGGAGTTCTTTATTCGCCTGGGTCAAAAACTGATCAAGGCCCTGGACCCGATGACCGTCGACGGTTTTGTCTTCCGCGTCGACATGCGCCTGCGCCCCTACGGTTCGGCCGGCGCCCTGGTGCTGAGCTTCAACGCGCTGGAGCAGTACTACCAGGACCAGGGCCGGGACTGGGAGCGCTACGCCATGATCAAGGCGCGGGTGGTGGCCGGCGACCAGGCGGCTGGCGCGCAACTGCTCGACATGCTGCGCCCGTTTGTCTACCGCCGTTATCTGGACTTCTCGGCCATCGAAGCGCTGCGCACCATGAAGCAACTGATCCAGCAGGAAGTACGGCGCAAGGGCATGGCCGACAATATCAAGCTGGGCGCGGGCGGCATTCGTGAGGTGGAATTTATCGCGCAGGCATTCCAGCTGATCCATGGCGGCCGCGACCTCAGCCTGCAGCAACGCCCGCTGTTGAACGTGCTGGGCACGCTGGAAGGCCAGGGTTATTTGCCCGCAGCGGTGATCAGCGAGCTGCGCAGCGGTTACGAGTTCCTGCGCTACACCGAGCATGCGATCCAGGCGATTGCCGACCGCCAGACGCAAATGCTGCCGGACAGGCCCGAAGACCAGGCGCGCATTGCCTTTATGCTGGGCTTCAGTGACTGGGCCGCGTTCCACGAGCGCCTGATGTACTGGCGTGGTCGCGTGGACTGGCACTTTCGCCAGGTGATTGCCGACCCTGATGAGGAAGAAGGCGAAGAAAGCGAATTGGTGGTCGGTGGTGAATGGTTGCCACTGTGGGAGGAATCCCAGGATGACGACGCGGCGTGCCGTCAACTGAGTGAAGGTGGTTTCACCGATGCCCCCAAGGCCCTCAAGGCGTTGGCCAGCCTGCGTGCCAGCCCGCAGTTGCGCGCCATGCAGCGCCTGGGGCGTGAGCGCCTGGATGCGTTTATCCCGCGCCTGCTGGCCCAGGCCGTTGAACATGCCAACCCCGACCTGGTACTGGAGCGCGTGTTGCCGCTGGTGGAAGCCGTGGCCCGGCGTTCGGCCTACCTGGTGTTGCTGACTGAGAACCCCGACGCCCTGCGTCGCCTGCTGACATTGTGCGCGGCCAGCCCTTGGATCGCCGAACAGATCACCCGTTTTCCGCTGCTGCTGGATGAATTGCTCAACGAAGGCCGCTTGTTCAAGCCGCCGCTGGCGCCGGAGCTGGCCGCTGAGTTGCGCGAGCGCCTCACGCGCATTCCCGAAGATGACCTTGAGCAGCAAATGGAAGCCTTGCGCCATTTCAAACTGGCGCACCGCCTGCGGGTGGCCGCCTCGGAAATCGCCGGCAGCCTGCCGTTGATGAAGGTCAGCGACTACCTCACCTGGCTGGCCGAAGCGATTCTTGAACAAGTGCTGGCCCTGGCCTGGCGCCAGACCGTCGCCCGTCACGGCTCGCCGCAGCGACTGGACGGCACCCTGTGCGATCCTGGGTTCATCATTGTCGGTTATGGGAAAGTGGGCGGCATCGAACTGGGGCATGGTTCGGACCTGGACCTGGTGTTTATCCATGACGGCGACCCCCAGGCCGAGACGGACGGTGCCAAGCCGATCGATGGCGCGCAATTCTTTACACGCCTGGGCCAGCGCATCATTCACCTGCTGACCACCCAGACCAACTCCGGCCAGCTGTATGAAGTGGACATGCGCCTGCGACCTTCCGGCGCATCGGGCTTGTTGGTGAGTTCCCTGGGGGCGTTTGATCGCTATCAACAAAATGAAGCCTGGACCTGGGAACATCAGGCCCTGATCCGCGCGCGGGTACTGGTGGGCAGCCAGGATGTGGGCCAGGCGTTCGAGCAGGTACGGGGTAACGTGTTGGGGCGTGAGCGGGACTTGGAGAAGCTGCGCCAGGAGGTCAGCGAGATGCGTGCCAAGATGCGTGACAACCTGGGCACCAAGGCCACGACGGCCGGCAGGGGCGCCAATGCCTTCGAGGCCACGGCGCTGTTCGACCTCAAGCAGGACGCCGGAGGTATCGTCGATATTGAATTTATGGTGCAATACGCGGCTTTGGCGTGGTCTGCGCAACATCCATCGTTGCTGCGCTACACCGACAATATCCGCATTCTGGAGGGCCTGGAGCAGGTCGGGCTGATGCCCGCCGCCGATGCCCATTTGCTGCGTGAAGTGTACAAGGCTTATCGCTCAGCCGCGCACCGCCAGGCTTTGCAGAACGAGGCCGGTACGGTAGCCGGGGACCAGTTCGCCGACGAGCGGCGACAGGTGATGCGAATCTGGCAGGCGCTGGGCTTAAATTGAAACTCGACTGATTGGCGACGCCAATTTTTATATGGGATGCGGATTGATGTGGGAGCCGGGCTTGACCGCGATGCAGGCGCCTCGGTTTATCAGGGATACCGAGGTGATGCGATCGCAGGCAAGCCAGCTCCCACATAAAGATGCTCCCTGGCGCACGGCGATCTACAGTCATTATCGAGGCGGGGAGGCATAGGCCTCCCCGCATCGTTTGTGGAAACTACATGAATATTCTGATCGTTGGGCCCAGTTGGGTCGGTGACATGGTGATGGCACAGACACTGTTTCAGTGCCTGCGCCTGCGCTATCCAGACTGCCAGATCGACGTGCTCGCCCCTGAGTGGAGCCGGCCGATCCTTGAGCGCATGCCCGAGGTGCGCAAGGCCTTGAGCTTCCCGCTCGGCCACGGTGCCCTGGAGTTGGCGACCCGCCGACGCATCGGCAAGTCCATGGCGGGCCAGTACGACCAGGCGATCCTGCTGCCTAACTCGCTGAAGTCGGCGCTGGTGCCGTACTTTGCCGGTATCCCCAAGCGCACCGGCTGGCGCGGCGAGTTTCGCTATGTGCTGCTCAACGACGTGCGCACCCTGGATAAAGCCCGTTACCCGTTGATGATCGAACGCTTTATGGCTTTGGCCTACGAGCCGGGTGCTGAACTGCCCAAGCCGTACCCGCGCCCCAGCTTGCAGATCGACCCGGTGACCCGCGACGCGGCGCTGACCAAGTTCGGCCTGACCCTGGATCGGCCCGTATTGGCCTTGTGCCCGGGCGCCGAATTTGGCGAGTCCAAGCGCTGGCCGTCGGAGCATTACGCCAAAGTCGCCGAAACCAAGATCCGCGAAGGCTGGCAGGTGTGGTTGTTCGGCTCCAAGAACGATCATTCGGTGGGTGAAGACATTCGTCAGCGCTTGATCCCCGGCCTGCGTGAAGAGGCGGTGAACCTCAGTGGCGACACGTCCCTGGCCGAGGCCATCGACCTGTTGTCGTGCGCCGACTCGGTGGTGTCCAACGACTCCGGCCTGATGCATGTGGCGGCGGCGCTGAATCGTCCGCTGGTGGCCGTGTACGGCTCCACATCCCCAGGCTTCACTCCGCCGTTGGCCGACAAGGTCGAAGTGGTGCGCCTGGGCCTGGATTGCAGCCCGTGCTTTGACCGTACTTGCCGCTTCGGCCACTACAACTGCCTGCGCCAGTTGCTGCCCCAGCCGGTAACCGATGCCCTGCAGCGTTTGCAGGGCGACGTGGTCGAGGTTCATTGAGTTGCGGGTTCTGGTAATCAAGACCTCATCCCTGGGCGACGTGATCCATGCCTTGCCGGCCCTCACCGACGCAGCGCGGGCGATTCCCGGCATTCGGTTCGACTGGGTGGTGGAAGAAGGCTTTGCCGAAATCCCCACCTGGCACCCGGCGGTCGACAAGGTGATTCCGGTGGCGATTCGCCGCTGGCGCAAGAACCTCTGGCAAACCATCAAGAGCGGTGAATGGCGGCGCTTCAAGCAGGCGGTGCAGTCGACTAAATACGACCTGGTGATCGACGCCCAGGGCTTGCTCAAAAGCGCCTGGCTGACGCGCTATGTGCGGGCGCCCATCGCTGGCTTCGACAAAGATTCTGCGCGTGAACCCCTGGCTGCGCGCTTTTACTCCCGGCGCCTGGCCGTGGCCCGTGGGCAGCATGCGGTGGAGCGCTTGCGCCAGCTGTTCGCCGTCGCGCTGGGCTACGACCTGCCCCAACGCCCGGGCGACTACGGCCTGAGCGTTGAAAAGCTGCTTGGCCTGCCGCCGAAAAAACCGTTCGTATTGCTGCTGCACGGTACTACCTGGGACACCAAGCACTGGCCCGAAGCCTATTGGCGCGAGCTGGCCGAACGCATGGGCCGTTTGGGCGTGGACGTAAAGCTGCCTTGGGGCAACGCCGCCGAAAAGGCGCGGGCCGAACGCCTGGCCCTCGGCCTGCCCAACGCCGAAGTGTTGCCCAAGCTCAACCTGGCGGGCGTTGCCCGTGTCTTGGCGAGCGCCCGTGCCTGCGTGGCCGTCGACACCGGCCTTGGCCACTTGGCGGCGGCATTGGACGTGCCGACCATTTCCCTGTTCGGCCCCACCAACCCAGGCCTCACCGGTGCCTACGGCAAGGGCCAGATTCACTTGGCCAGCGACTGGCCGTGTGCGCCTTGCCTGCAAAAACAGTGCACTTATCAACCCACTGCCGACGACCTGCGGCGGTTCGACATCGCCCGCGAGTCGCCCCTGTGCTTCACGCGCTTGAACCCTGAGCGTGTCGCAAGCCGGCTGAGCACGTTGTTACTGGCCGAGGAGCAGCACTGATGCAACTGGCTTTTGTTCTGTACAAGTACTTTCCTTTCGGTGGCCTGCAGCGCGACTTCATGCGCATCGCCCTGGAATGCCAGCAGCGCGGCCACAGCATTCGGGTGTACACCCTGATCTGGGAAGGCGATATCCCGCCAGGCTTTGAGGTGCTGGTGGCGCCGGTCAAGGCCTTGGTCAACCACCGCCGCAACGAAAAGCTCTACGCCTGGATCCAGGCCGACCTGGCCAAGCGCCCAGTGGACCGCGTGGTGGGCTTCAACAAGATGCCGGGGTTGGACCTGTATTTTGCCGCCGACGGTGTGTTCGAGGACAAGGCCCAGACCCTGCGCAACCCGATGTATCGCTGGTTCGGGCGCTACAAGCACTTTGCCGAATACGAGCGCGCCGTGTTCGATAAAAACGCCAAGACGCAGATCATGGTGTTGTCCGAGCATCAGCAACAGCTGTTTACCCAATATTACGGCACCCAGGCCGAGCGTTTTCACCTGTTGCCACCGGGTATTGCCCGCGACCGCCGCGCGCCGCCGAACGCTGCCGAGATCCGCGCCGAGTTCCGCGCTGAATTCGGCTTGGCCGAGGATGATCTGCTGTTGGTGCAGATCGGTTCGGGGTTCAAGACCAAGGGCGTCGACCGCAGCCTCAAGGCGCTGGCCGCCCTGCCTTCGCGGCTGAAGAAACGTACCCGGCTATTTGTAATCGGCCAGGACGACCCCAAAGTATTCCAATTGCAGAGCGCGGCGCTGGGCCTGGGCGACCAGGTGCAGTTCTTCAAGGGCCGCAATGATATTCCGCGTTTCCTGCTGGGGGCGGACCTGTTGATTCACCCCGCATACAACGAGGCGGCCGGCATGGTGCTGGTCGAAGCGGTGGTCGCCGGCCTCCCGGTACTGGTGAGCCAGGTGTGCGGCTATGCGTTCTACATCGACAAGGCCCAGAGCGGCCGGGTGTTGGACGAGCCGTTCGAGCAAACCCAGCTCAACCAGTATCTGGTCGATATGCTCGACGACCCACAAGCGCGTGCGACCTGGAGTCGCAATGGTCTGGCCTTCGCCGAGACGGCCGACCTCTTTAGCATGCCGCAGTACGCTGCGGACCTGATTCTGGCGGAGCCAAACCGATGAAGTTGATTCTAGCCGAACCCTTCAAGACCCTCTGGGCCGGACGCGATGCGTTCGCCGAGGTCGAGAAGCTGGAAGGCCAGGTGTTCCGCGAGCTGGCCGCTCGCCGTACGTTGCGTACGGTGGTCGAGGGCCAGCCTTATTTTGTGAAGATCCACCGTGGGATCGGCTGGGGCGAAATCCTCAAGAACCTGGTCACTGCCAAATTACCGGTGTTGGGCGCGGGCCAGGAGTGGGTGGCGATCCAGCGCTTGCAGGCGCTTGGCGTACCGACCATGACCGCCGTGGCGTTCGGTGAAAAAGGCAGCAACCCGGCCGACCAGCACTCGTTCATCATCACCCAGGAACTGACCCCCATCATCAGCCTGGAAGACCTGACCCTCGACTGGGTCAAGCAACCGCCCGTACCGGCGATCAAGCATGCCTTGACCCTTGAACTGGCGCGTACCGTGGGCGCGATGCACCGCGGTGGCGTCAACCACCGTGACTGCTACCTCTGCCATTTCCTGCTGCACACCGACCGGCCCATCAGTGTCGACAACCTCAAGCTGTCGGTGATCGACCTGCACCGTGCCCAGGTGCGTGCGACGATCCCCGTGCGCTGGCGCAACAAAGACTTGGCCGGCCTGTATTACTCCGCGTTGGAGATCGGCTTGACCCAGCGCGACAAGCTGCGTTTTCTCAAGGCCTATTTCCAGCAGCCGCTGCGCCAGATCCTGGCGGAGCAAACCGCGCTGTTGTCTGCGCTGGAACGCATGGCAGCAAAGCTGTATGCGCGTAAACAACGATACGGGGATGCGATCTGATGGCGGGTTGGAATCTGGAACCTGCCTACGCCGCCCTGGCGGATGACTTTGGAAGCCTGGACGCGGTGTTCGCCTTGCAAGGCGAGCGGCTGACCCGCGACCCGTTGTCGGAAGTGATTCGGGTGGAGCGTGACGGGGTCAATTATTACGTCAAGCGCTACGTAGGTGCCGGCAAGGGCCTGCGTCGTTACCTGGGTCGGCCGCGGGTGAAGTCCGAATGGCAGAACCTCAAGCGTTTCGCCAAGTGGGGCATCCCCACCGCCGACGTGGTGGCCTGGGGCCTGGACCGCAAGGGCCTGGCCTATAACCGTGGCGCCATGATCACCCGTGAACTGCCCAAGACCGAAGATCTGTCGGTGCTGGCCGAGCGTCACGATGAGCGCCTCAAAGACCCCCGGTGGGTCGATGGCATCAGCCGCCAGCTCGCCGAATACACGCGCACCATGCACGATCACCGCTTCACCCATAACGACTTGAAGTGGCGCAACCTGCTGGTGGACGATCAGCGCACCCTGTACCTGATCGACTGCCCCAACGGTGATTTCTGGCGCGGCTTCTGGCTCAAGTACCGCATCACCAAGGACTTGGCCTGCCTGGACAAAGTCGCCAAGTATCACTTGTCGGCCACCCAGCGCCTGCGTTTCTACCTGCAATATCGCCAGCGCGCGCACCTGACCGCGTCGGACAAACAGCGAATTCGCCATGTGGTGAAGTTTTTCGAGGGACGCGAATGAGTGACTTCCTGGCGGCTGAAGACCGCGCTCTGCTTGAGCGCAACGGCCTGGCGACCTTCGACGCCCTGTGGGCCAAGCAACTGGATGCGGTGGACGAGCCGAACACCAGCGGCGACGGTTGGAGCAGCGTGTATCGCCTGGAGCTTGAGGGGCAAGGCTACTACCTCAAGCGCCAGAGCAACTACCTCACACGCACCTTGCACCGGCCGTTTGGCGAGCCGAGTTTTGCCCGCGAGTTTCGCAACATCAGCCTGTATCGAAAGCTCGGCATCCCGGCCCTGCAAGCGGCGTTCTTCGGAGAGCGCAAGGTCAAGGGTGAGCGCCGGGCGATGCTGCTCACCCGTGCGCTGGATGGCTGGAATGACCTGGATTCGTTGCTGGAGCAGTGGGCGCAATTAAGCGCAGCCCAGCACAGTGCGATCCTGTTGGCCTGCGGCAAGCTGGCGCGTCATCTGCACAGCGTCGGGCAGGTGCATGGCTGTTTTTACCCCAAGCATATTTTCCTGCAGCCTGCCGGTGAGGGGTATGCCGCACAGTTGATCGACCTGGAGAAAACCCGCCCGCTGTTGTTTGGCTGGCGTGACCGGGTCAAGGACCTGGAACCGCTGCTGCGCCGTGCGCCGCAATGGTCGGATGCGCAGGTGCGCCAACTGCTGGCGGCGTACCTTGAGCAGCCCGAGGACGGTGCCCTGGTGTCCACTTGGCACCAGCGCCTGACCGCGCGCCGCAGCCACAAGGAGAACCGCTGATGCGTTTATCCGAGCTGAAAACGGCTGGGCGTACCCCCAGCCTGCCACTGACCCTCGACCTGGCGGATGCCGCCGGCCCTGGGCAATTGCAATTGCTGAGCCTGCTGCGGGTGTTGCCGGGGCAGCGCTACGTGGGTGCCGCCGTGTGGCGTGGTCGCCCGGTGTTGGCCAAGTTGTTGGTGGGCAGCAAGGCGGCGCGGCATTTTCAGCGTGAGCTCACGGGTGTGCGTCTGTTGGCTGAGCAAGGCCTGACCACGCCGTTGCTGCTGGCCGATGGCTTGCAGGACGGCGAGGGTGGTTGGCTGCTGTTTGAATTTATCGAGGGGGCCCAAAGCCTGTCCGACGCTTGGCTCGCCGTCGAAAACCTGCCGCCGTTGGCGGACGAACAAACCGCTGTGCTCGCCGAAGCGCTGGGCGCGATCGCCCAGATGCATGCCAAGGGCCTGTGGCAAGAAGACCTGCACATGGACAACTTGCTACGCAAGGATGGCAAGCTGTATCTGATCGATGGCGCCGGCATTCGTGTCGAAGAGGCGGGCAAGGCGCTATCGCGCAATCGAGTGCTGGAGAACCTCGGTGTGTTCTTCGCCCAACTGCCGAAAAACCTCGAGCCCTTTACCGAGGAGTTGCTGGTGTATTACTTGCTGGCCAACGGCGAACACGCCTTGCCAATGCAAGCCCTGGAAAAACAGGTGCGTAAAGTCAGCGCCTGGCGCTTGAGAGACTACCTGGACAAGACCGGCCGCGAATGCACGCTGTTCAGTGTGGTGCGCGGCGCTTTTGGCTTGCGTGCGATCCGCCGCGAAGAAGAAGCCGCCATGGTGCCGGTGCTTGAGCAGGCCGATGCGTTGCTCGACCAGGGTCACCTGTACAAGACCGGTGGCGCGGCGAGCGTGGCCAAGGTCGACGTGGCCGGCCGGCCGCTGGTGATCAAGCGCTACAACATCAAGGGTTTTGCCCATTGGCTCAAGCGCTTCTGGCGCCCGAGCCGCGCCTGGCACTCCTGGCGCGAAGGTAACCGCCTGGCCTTCCTGGGCTTCGCCACACCCAAGCCGCTGGCGGTGCTGGAGAAACGATTCCTGTGGTTGCGCAGCCGCGCCTACCTGGTCACCGAATACCTGCCTGGGCCGGACATCATCGAGCGCTTTGCGCCGTATGTGGAGAGCGGCGAGGCGCCCGAGAGCGAGTTGCAGGCGCTGGACCAGTTGTTTGCCGACTTGATCCGCGAGCGCATCAGCCATGGGGATTTCAAAGGCCATAACCTGTTCTGGAGCGACGGGCACTGGGCGATGATTGATCTGGATGCGATGTGCCAGCACTCTTCCGCTGCCAGCTTTGCGCCGGCCTATGCCAAAGACCGTGCAAGGTTTATGCGTAATTGGCCGCAAGACAGTGCGTTGTATCGGGTGTTTGATCAGCGGTTACCCAAAGAGGCGGGTGTCGGCAGTTAAACCTATCGCGGGCAAGCCCGCTCCCACGCTTGATCTGTGAACGCGGTCAAAATGTGGGAGCGGGCTTGCCCGCGATGGCGCCCGTCCAGGCGCTGCATTCAGAACTGGTACTGCGCCCCAGCCCCCGCATACCACGATCGCCCCGGCGCCGCTTCGTAATAGCGGTTATTGCCATCCCCCACAATCACCGACCCCACGTACTGACGATCCAGTAGGTTATCCAGGCGCAAGGTCTGGTGAAAGGTCCAGTGCTCTACCTTCTGCTCAAACCGCGCGCGCCAGTTGAAGACGCTGTAGGCCGGTGCGGCGTGTTGCTGGTTGGTGTCTTCTACGTAGACCTTGCTGCGGTACAGGCCTTCGATGGCGGTGCTGACCCAGTCCCGTGGTTTCCAGTTCAGTTCGGCGAACAGGGTGGTTTGTGGCACGCCGGGGAGGTAGTTGCCTTTGTCGATGGTGTTGGCGCCGCTGGTAAAGTCGCTGTCGTAGGTTGCGTGCAGGCGGGTGTAGGCGAGGCTGGTGCTCCAGTGGTCGCTCAGCTGGCTTTCAACACCCAGTTCGAAGCCGCGGCGCAACGTGCGACCGGCGTTCTGGTAGCTGGTACGGCCACCGATGGATTGCTGCACCACCAGTTCGTCCTCGGTGGTGATCTGGAAAATGGCGGCGTTGATCCGCGTGTTGTTCAGTTGCGCTTTCACGCCCATTTCATATTGCGTGCTTTCAGACGGCTTCAAGCCGAAGTTGAAGCCCTCGGCGTTGCCCGGTGCATAGGCCAGCTCGGCCTGAGTCGGGGTTTCAAAGCCTTTGCCTGCGCTGATGTAGGCGTGCAAGTCGGGGGTGAACGCGTACATCACGCTCATCGAAGGGGTGTTTTTCTGGTAGGTCTTGTTGCCGCTGGCGTCGCCATTGCTCAGGAACTGATCGTCAACGTCCATTTGCATCGTGCTGTGGCGCACGCCGGCTTGCAGGGTCCAGCGGTCGAGGGCCCAGTTGGCTTGGATATACGGGTCGAGGCTGCGAGCCGTGTCGATTTCGTCGCGGCGTAGTTGGCCTTTCACGCCGAGGGCATTGCCGCTGTAGTTCTGATAGCCATGGCGGCTGTCTTCGCTTTGGTCGAAGTCCAGGCCGGTGATGATCATCAGCTCGCCAGGCGCGCTTTCGATGGGCTGCAGCCAGCGCACGCTGCCGCCGTAGAACTTTCGATCAAATTGCACTACGCCACCGCCGCGTTCGTTGGCGGGCGTGCCCTTGGGGATCGACAGGTACTGAATCACACTGCGCCGCCCGGTGTAGGCATTGACCTGCAAGGTCGCGCCACCGAAATACCGCTCGTAATTCATCCCCAATTGCTGGTGATCGATACTTTTACGCGTGTTGTAGTTCAGCGCATTGGCGCTTACCGAGCGCGGGTCTGCCTTGTACGCTGCCCAGGTTTGCCCCAGCGGATCCTGCGTACCGTTCTGCTCCAGGCTGCTGTAGATCAATGCCAGCTTGCTGTTGTCATCGGGCTCGACATTGAGCTTGGCGAAGGTCTGGTCGCGGCGCGCGCTGCTGTGATCGCGGTAGCCGTTGGTGTCCATGCGCGAGGCGTCGAGCACAAACCCGGCGCCATTCGCCGCGCCCTCGGCGCTGAGGTGGTTCTTGTTCAGGCCGTCGCTGCCCACCAGGGTTTCGGCGCCGATACGCGGCGGGCCTTCACCGTCGCGGGAGAACATCTGGATCACGCCCCCGGCGTTGCTGCCATACAGCGTCGCCGCCGGGCCGCGCAGCACTTCGATGCGCTCGGCCGTGTCGAGGTTGAACGTCGCGGCCTGGCCCTGGCCATCCGGGGTACTGGCGGGGATGCCGTCGGCGATCAGCTTGATGCCGCGCACGCCGAATGCTGAACGGGCGCCGAAGCCTCGGGACGAGATCTGCAGGTCTTGCGCGTAATTCTGACGGTTCTGCACCACCAGGCCGGGCACGCGGGACAGGGCTTCGGAGGCGTTGATGCCGAGCTGGCCGTCACTGATCTGCTCGCGGTTGATGCCGTCCACGGAATAGGGCAAATCGAACGTCGGGCTGGCGCTGCGCGAGCCGGTGACCACGCTGGGGTCCAGGATCAGGGGCGTATTGTCGGCCTGGGCGGTGTTACACAGGCCCAGCAGTAAGGCAAGGCAGGTTGGGGCAGAAGGAGTCATGAAAAGGCCGGTTGGTAGCGCGCAAGTGAGGGGCGTAGGCGAAAATGTTACAAGTTTAACGACTCGCCCTCTGATTTGCCGAAATCCTTACCGCTGGGCGCAATGGGATGCATCCTACGCTTAGCGTCGACTGCGTAAGCCTGAAGCCTTGGTTCTGTGGTGTTAGGTTTTCGGTCTTTATTAACAAACAAGAAGAATCGACTATGCGGACTCCTATTCTGAGGTTGCTGGTATTGCTGGGAATATCGTTGCTCATGGGCGGCTGCGGCACTACGACCACGGTACTGCGTGGCGATGACGTCACTGTTCTGAACCTCAAGAGGAAGAAAACGTACTGCAACTCTGTTCCGCGTGTTTATAGCGGCGTGGTTTATGACTTGTGTGTCTTGCATGGACCGCCGAACTCCGCAAGTGATCTCTCGCTGAATGGTATTCCCTGGGGCATTCTTGATGTGCCCGTTTCTGCTGTCCTGGACACGCTCGTCCTGCCCTACACGATCTACCGCCAAAGCGCGGACGGCAGCATCGAGCTGCGCTAACAGCTTCCTACTGCTTTTAAGCTATAATCCCGCCCTTTAGCTGTTTCCCGCCCCGGCGGGAAACACACTTTTTTCAGGCGCGATGCGCCTGCATGCAGACTAAAAGAGGCTAGACCCCAGTGGCATTGACGATTCTTGGCCTGTCCGGCGCCCTTAGCCATGATCCTTCCGCAGCCCTGTATATCGACGGCAAGCTGATTGCGGCCGCCGAAGAAGAGCGCTTCGTACGCGACAAACATGCAAAGAACCGCATGCCCTACGAGTCGGCGAAGTTCTGCCTGGAGCAGGCTGGCATCAAGCCTTCGGACGTTGACGTGGTGGCGATCCCGTTCGCCCCGATCAGCCTGTTCGGCGAGGCGCGCTGGCACTACGCCAAGCGTTACTGGTACGCCCCGGACCGCGCCCTTGACGCGATCCTGATGGGCAACCGTCGCTACAAGCGCTATCGCAACAAGATCGTCTGGTGCCTGGAGCAACTGGGCTTCGATCCGAAGAAAATCAAGATCGAACCGGTAGAACACCACCTGGCTCACGCATCCAGCGCCTACCACTGCTCGGGCTTCCAGGAAAAAACCGCGATCCTGGGCATTGACGGCAAGGGCGAGTACGCCACTACCTTCTTTGGCTACGGCGAAAACGGCAAGATCCACAAGATCAAGGAATTCTACGATCCGGACTCCCTCGGCGGCCTGTACGGCGCAATCACCGAGTTCCTCGGTTTCGAAATGCTCGACGGTGAGTTCAAGGTCATGGGCATGGCGCCGTACGGCGATGCCAGCAAATACGACTTCTCGCGCCTGGCCTCCTTTGAAAACGGCGAACTGGTGATCAACACCGACTACGCCAACGTCATCGGCCTGCGCCGCTACAAAGAGAAGGGCAAGGGTTTCTACTTCTCGCCAAAACTGATCGAGTGGCTGGGGCCGAAACGCGAAGGCGACATCGCCGACGAACCGTACATCCACTATGCAGCCAGCATGCAGGCGCTGTTCGAAAAACTGGCCTTGCAGATGATCGACCACTACCTGGGCGACATCCTCAAGGACACCGGCAAGCTGGCCTTCGCCGGCGGCTGTGCGCTGAACGTCAAGCTGAACCAGAAAATCATTGCCCGTGACGACGTCAAAGAGCTGTTCGTACAGCCGGCTTCCGGCGATGCCGGCACCGCCGTCGGTGCGGCGGCCTACGTGTCCCATGCTCGTGGCGTACCGGTCGAGAAGATGGAACACGTCTACCTCGGCCCGTCCTACAGCAACGAAGACGTGATCGCCGCGTGCGCCAAGCACGAGAGCAAGCCGAACTGGCGCAAGATCGAGAACATGCCTAAGCGCATTGCCAAGATCATGGTCGACGGCAACCCGGTGGCCTGGTTCCAGGGCCGCATGGAGTTTGGCCCGCGTGCCTTGGGCGGTCGTTCGATCATCGGTTGCCCGAGTGCGACCGGCGTGGCGGATCGCATCAACCACCAGATCAAGTTCCGCGAGCGTTGGAGGCCTTTCTGCCCGTCGATGCTCGACACCGTGGCCCCACAGATGATCAAGGTCGATCATCCGGCGCCGTTCATGACCTTCACCTTCGAAGTCGCCGAAGAGTGGAAGACCCGTGTACCGGAAGTCGTGCACGAAGACGGTACTTCCCGCGCCCAGGTGCTCAAGCGCGAGTACAACCCGCGCTACTACGACATGATGAAAGAGCTGGAAGTGCTGACCGGTAACGGCGTGTCCCTGAACACCTCGCTCAACCGTCGTGGCGAAGCGATGATCTGCTCGCCGACCGACGCGCTGAACATGTTCTTCGGCTCGGACCTGCAGTACCTGATCATGGAAGACATCCTGGTGGTCAAGGATGGCGTGGACCCTTATGACGCCGTGGTTTAAATGCTGAACCGCTTCCAGGGCTGGCGTGAACGTGGCTGGGCGCCTGTCGAGGCCGAGGTTTACGCCCAGGCCTGGCAGCGTTACGGCGGCAGTGTGGCGACCCATCCCCAGGTGATTGAGCGGTTGGCCGGGCTGGCGCAGATACCTGTGCGCTACCTGGGCTGGGAGCACGGTGGTGAACTCAAGGGGGCAATCGCCACCTGGGGACGCGACCTGGCGCTGTCCAAGGATGTGCTCAAGCGCAGCGGCAAGAAAGGCCTGTTTGACCTGGGCAACGCCGAGATCATCCTGCCGATTGCTGCCGATGCGCAGCTGCCGTTGCGTCATCGTGCGCGCTACCTGTCGACGCTCAATCAAGGGCGCGTGAGCACCCTCAAGCCCCAGGCCGAGCAATTGGCCATGGCGCGTACTCCCGAAGACCTGTCGAAGAAGTTTCGCTACAACCAGCGGCGTGAACTGCGCCTGTTGGAAGAGGCGGGCGGCTTGGTAAGGGCGGTCAGTGAGTTTTCCAGTGTAGAACTGGCGGCGATCTATTGCGACCTGTTCCAGCGTCGTTGGGGCTTCCCGGCGGCGGGCGCGGCGCGTCTGGCCGAGGTGCTGGAGTTGCTCAAGGAATTCCTGTTCGGCTCGGTGCTGTTTCTGAACGACGCGCCGATTGCAGTGCAATTGGTGTATCAGGTGCAGTCCAACGAGTGGTTCAGTGCCGAATATGTCAATGGCGGCGTCGACCCTGAAACCCGTGCATTCAGCCCCGGCAGCGTGCTGAGTTTTCTCAATACCCAAGGTGCCTGGGAGCAGGCGCGGGTGGCGAACAAGTCGCTGCGCTTCTCCTTCGGGCGTTCCGACCGTGAATACAAGGAGCGCTGGTGCAACCCGGTGCCGGTGTTCAGTGTATGAGCCGTAAACAGCAACTGCTCAAGCGCCATCGGCGTAACAAGCGTATTGCGCTATTGATCGGCGTGCTGGTGTTGGTCGCCACCGGCGTACTGGTCGCCTGGTGGTTGCCGCTGATCCTTGCGGTGCTGCTGTGGGCCGCCCATGAAGCCTGGTTTGCCGATCACCTGTTTTACTCGCCCAAAGACAGCTATGAGTACGCGTTCCCGGCCGGCAGCGAACAGCCCGGCTTGCGCCTGGAGGCGGGCCGGCTGTTGCTGGATGCGCCGTTGGCGGCGGATGAAACCCTGATCGTCGGCATTGAGTTGAAAAGTACCTGGCTGGGGCGTTTCTTCGACCCTGCGGTGGACCTGTTGGGCCTGCAAAGCCCGGACCGGCAAGCCTTCGAGCGCGGCGTCGCTGGGCGGCGTTATCTGAACCTGACCGGCGCCGCCGAAGCCTTGGCCGCGGGCAAGCTCGAATTGCGCGGGCGTTTTTGCCGGATAAAGGGGCAGCCGACGCTGTGGCGCTTTCGCCAGCCGGACTATCGCCAGCAACGTGTGATGGTGATCGCGCCCCATGCCGACGATGCCGAGCTGGCTGCGTTCAGCCTTTACAGCCAGGCGACTGAAAGCTGGATCGTCACGCTGACGGCCGGTGAAATCGAAGCTGAGCATTATCAGAACATGGGCCTGCCCAAGGCTGAAGCTGCGCGCCTCAAGGGCCGTTTGCGGGCCTGGGACAGCGTCTCCGTGCCCCGCTGGGCGGGCGTGCCCGAGGCGCAGTGCGTGCAGTTGGGGTACTTCTGCATGCAATTGCAAGCCATGCAGGCCGCGCCAGATCAGCCTCAAGCCTCCCGCGAAGCCGGTTTGGCCGATACGCGGCTGTTCCGCCAGTTCAATGGTTTTGCCCTGCCTGGCGATGCTGATGGTGCACCGACCTGGCATAACCTGATCGCCGACCTGCGGGCGCTGCTGCTCAAGGCGCGGCCCCAGGTCATCGTCTTGCCCACGCCGTTGCTTGACCCTCACGCCGACCATATCTGCGCCCACGCGGCAGTGCTGGAAGCCTTGCAGGGCCTGGAGTGGCAGCCCGACACATTGCTCGGCTACGCCAATCACCTGCATGATAACGACCGCTGGCCAATGGGCGATTCCGGCGCTGGCGTGGCGCTGCCGCCACGTTTCGATGGTGCTGTGGAACTGGTGCCGTGCAGTTTCGCTCTCGCCTTGAGCCAGCAGCAGGACAAGGCCATGGCCCTGGGCATGATGCACGACCTGCAGCCGCCAGCGCCGTTCAAGCGTCGAGTGCGTAGGTGGTTGCAGCAACTGCTGGCGGGCCGTAGTCCATCGCCCTATGGCGAGAACGAATTCTTCCGCAAGGCCGTGCGCCGTCACGAGCTGTTGTGGGTCCTGAAGCAGGACTGAGAGCCGATTGAAGGCAGGCCGTTATGCGCCTGTCGCCCTTTTTACCGGGCTGCATGCCCGTAGCCAGATCGCTGCATGGAGAGTTATGAAGCCTCGTTTCAAGGTTTTGCAGTTACAGCCGGACTACAACGTCAAGACCCATGACTTCGCGGACTTGGGTGAGCAAATCGTCAAATCCCTGCCGGCCGAGCGCTTCGAGGTGACCTCCGGATTTCTCAGTGGGCGCCCGCTGCCCGGCCAGCCCCTGAGCGTGGCCGAGCACTCCCATTATTTCGAGCTGCCGGAGAAGTCCCTCAAGGGCATTCGCTTTGGCGCCATGTGGCAGATCTACAAGTACTGCCGCGAGCAGAAGTTCGACGTGGTCATCTGTAACCGCTTCAAGTCGGTGAACATGATGCTGTCGCTCAACCGCTGGTTGAAGATCCCGCTGTGCATCGGCATCTCCCACGGCTTTGGCGAGTACGCCCGTGGTTACCGTCGGCGTCAGACCCAGCGCTGGGTCAGCCCGGCGTGGCGTTTTGTCGGGGTGTCCGAAGCGGTCAAGGACTACCTGGTAGACCTCAATTGCGGGTTCACCCCTGAGAACACCACCTACGTCACCAACGCGATCGACATTCCCCAGGCAGAGGCTTTGCAGCTGTCCCGTGAAGACGCACGCAAGGCCCTGGGCCTGCCGATGGATGCACGGATGATCGGCGCCCTGGGCCGCCTCGTGCCGATCAAAGGGCATACCCATCTGCTGCAGGCCTTCGCCACGCTCAAGGACAAATACCCTGAGGCGCAGGTGGGGATTATTGGTTCTGGCCGTGCCGAAGCCGACCTGCGTGCCGACATCGAGCGCCTCGGCCTGACCGGCCGTGCGCACTTGCTGGGCTTTCGCGAAGACGGCATGAAGTACGTGCGCGGCTTCGATATCTGGACCATGCCGTCGCTGTTCGAAGGCCTGGGCCTGGCCTTGCTGGAAGGCATGAGCGGCCACCTTCCGGTGATCGCCTCCAACGGCCCGGCGATGCTGCCACTGGTGCAGGGTGCGGGCGGCTTGTCCCATGATCCGGGCAACGTCGAACAATTGGCTGCGGCCCTGGACACTTACCTGGCCTTGAACGATGAACAATTGCGCGCCAAGGGGGAGGAGGTGTTCCGCTATCTGGAGGCCAACCACACCCTCGACGAGTTCAAGCACAAGTACCTGACCCTGATTGAAACCGGTTTGCGTGAAGTAGGTAGAGCATGAATCAGCAACAACCCCTGGTCTCGGTGATCATCGCTTCCTACAACCATGGCCAGTACATCGAGCAAAGCATTCTTAGCGTGCTGGGGCAGACCTACCCCAATATCGAGCTGTTGGTAGT
The DNA here is from genome assembly GCF_021605325.1 of Pseudomonas sp. PA-7-1E. Lineage (NCBI taxonomy): Bacteria > Pseudomonadati > Pseudomonadota > Gammaproteobacteria > Pseudomonadales > Pseudomonadaceae > Pseudomonas > Pseudomonas sp. PA-7-1E. Next base: position 58,588 of record NZ_WKFA01000004.1, on the reverse strand, counting down.
CGACGACGGCTCCAAGGATGACAGCGTCGAACGCATCCAGCGCTTGCAGGCCGAGCACGGCTTTGATTTCCAGGTGCAGCAGAACCAAGGGCTCAGCGCGACCTTGAACGGTGCGATCGCTCGCGCCAAGGGTAGCCTGATCGCACCGTTCGGCTCGGATGACATCATGTTGCCGGACCGTATTGCCACCCAGGTGGCGTATATGGACGGCAAGCCGAAAGTGGGCATGTGTGCTGGCAATATCGAGCTGATCGACGGGGATGGCAACCTGCACCCGGAGAAGAAACAGCGTCGCGACGTGCCGTTTCGCCGTCTGGACTTCGATGACCTGTTCCTGGACCGCAAGCCGTTTCCACCGGCGCCGACCATGCTGATTCGTCGCGAAGTGCTGGAGGAGGTCGGTGGTTTCGACCCGCAGATTCCCCTGGAAGACTTGCTGATCCAACTGAAGATCACGGCGGCGGGCTACACCATCGACGCCCTTGACGTGGTGATGGCCAAGTATCGCCAGCACGCCAGCAACACGTACAAGAACCACCGCTACATGATCCAGAACATCCTCAAGACCTACGCCAAGTTCAGCGAGCACCCGGCCTATGACGCGGTTCGCTACAACTTCCTGAACTCGATGTTTCTCAAGACCGCCGACCGCGACCGCCCGTTGGCGCGGGAGGTGCTCAAGCAGATCCCTTTGAAGTTCTGGGGGCGCAAGACCTTGCGCGGGCTGGTGCGGTTGTATCTGGCGCCGCTCAAGAACTGAACCGACGCCGCCCCCTGTAGGAGCGAGCTTGCTCGCGAAAAACGTCAACGATAACGCGTACTTCCTGAATAAACGCGGCGCCGGTGAGTTTTTCGCGAGCAAGCTCGCTCCTACAGGTGTTTAAAGGCTCTGGACCTGCTCGCGGATTTTCGCAGTGGCCGCTGGGCTCGCCTCCAAGGCGTAACCTTTGACCAATTGTTCGAAGTGCGTTTCGAACAGCCAGTTGCGATCCTGAGGATAACGTTGCATGTGGCGCAGGTTACGTTGGCGCAAGGCGTAACGCAGTGAAGACGGGTAGATGCGCAGGTCAGCCACGTCGATCAGGGCGAACTCACCGTCGTCCATCAACAACACGTTACCCAAGTGCAGCGAACGGAAGTACACGCCGCGCTCGTGCAGTTGCGCCATGAACCGTCCAAAGCGCTCAACCAGTGATTCACGCAGGCTGCTGTCCAGGCTTTGCAGCGCTTGGCGCAACGTCAGGCCGGGCAACGGCGTGTAGCGCACCGCGCTGCTGGCGTCGCTCAGGCGGTAGAGCCCGAGGATGTGCGGGGTAGGAATGCCCAGGGTGCGCAGTTGCTCGCTGTTGCTGGCAAAGCGCTCGGAGTACGGGTTGAAGCTGCCGGAGGTGTACCAGCGGCGTGGGCGGAACAGCTTGAGGAAACTGCCGTCCTCCAGGCGCAGGACTTTGGGACCCAGGCCATCGGCCTCAATCACGTGGGCGTTGCTGCAAAGTTGTTCAAACGCTGCGGGCTTGAGGTTCTGCACCGGCATGCGCAGCAGGCTGCGATGGCGCTGGGCGATGCTCAGGCCGGTGATAATTGCCAACGGAATCCACAGCAGGAACCAGTGCTCCTTAGGGCGCGACAGAATGCCGCCGCCTTCGGTCAGGCCCGCACCGATGCCGTAGGCCAGCAGTGACGAAGCCAGGATGAACAGCGGCTGGGCGCGTTGCTGCAGACTTTTGTATAGAGCCCAACCGAGCATGAAGGCCCAGGGGATAAAGCCGATGATGCCGACGTAATAAAGCACCCCGAGGGCGAAGCTGTGGGGTTCGCGCAGTTGGTAGCCATCGGATACGGTCAGGTATAGCTCGGAATCGTAGCTATGCCCAATCCAGGGGTGTTCGGCGATGAGCTGTAATGTCATGGTCCACAGTTCGAGTCGGAACGAGCTGCCGCGTCCAGTGATCATTTCGGGGAAAAACAACAAGAGCCCGGCTGCACCCAGCACCATACCGGCGAAAAGCATCGCTGCGCGGCGGTTACGGCTGACAAAGCTCAACCATAGGATGGCCAGCGTCAACGCTACTAATGCAGTACGTGAACCGGTTGCCAAAACCGCGGCGGTCATGACCGCCAGGGCCGGAACGCTGAACCACAGCACCTTGAGACGCTGGGTAGTCATGCAGACATACAGCCAGTACACCGTGAAAAAGCCAAACAGATGCGAGCTGAGCAGTGGGTTGTCCAGGGCGCCCAGGCCGCCGATCATGCGCATGCCGGGCGAATAACCCTTGGCGAACGCCACCAGGTTACCCAGGCTGACCACCAGCGCAATCACCGCAGCGCTGAAGAAGATCGGCTTGAACAATTCGTTGCGGTAATGCAGCAGCAGACCGCAGCCGCCAAACAGCATGAAGGTATTCAATGGTCGCTTGAACAGGTCAGTATCGGAACTGGGCGCCGGGCTCCAGAGCAGACTGGTCAACGCCCAGGCGGAGAACGCCAGGAACGCGATTGCCAGGGGCTCGCGCAGCAGGTCCTTGAATTCCCGAGGGCGCATGCACAACAGAAACAAGGTCGGTACGCTGAACAGGATGTAGACAATGCGGTGCAGTACATTGCGATTGCCGACAAAAAACAGTGCACTCAGGAGCAGCAGCAAGCCAACAGGCAAAATCCATAGGACCAGGAAGTCGAAAACGCGATTTGAGCCATAGGTAAGGCGCTTGGAGTGCATACAGTAAAGCCATTCCAGAAATAGAAAGCCGACCATCTTAAGCTAGTGGCTAAGTAATGTCGCCGGTAGGATCCAACCGGGCCGCGGCTTACGCCGGGTGCAAGTACAACAGAGAAGCTGTGCTAAAGTCAGCCTCCTTTTTCAAAACGCCGCGTGATATGACCGACTCCAGTCCGAGCGCAAGCCCTTCGAGCTTGAAAATATACTTCCGCCTGCTCAGTTACGTTAAGCCCTATATGGGCTTGTTCGCGTTGAGTATCCTTGGATTTCTGATTTTCGCGTCGACCCAACCGATGCTGGGTTACATCCTCAAGTACTTTGTCGACGGTCTCTCCAATCCGGAAGCTGTGCTATTCCCGACCGTGCCCTTTTTGCGCGACCTGCAATTGCTGCAGGCAGTGCCGCTGCTGATCATCCTGATCGCGGCCTGGCAGGGCCTTGGCTCGTTCCTGGGCAACTACCTGTTGGCCAAGGTCTCCCTGGGTCTGGTCCACGACTTGCGGGTGCAACTGTTCAACAACCTGCTGACGCTGCCCAACCGCTACTTCGATAATCACAACTCCGGGCATCTGATTTCCCGCATCACCTTCAACGTGACCATGGTCACGGGGGCCGCGACCGATGCTATCAAGGTGGTGATCCGCGAAGGCATGACGGTGATCTTCCTGTTCGCCTCCTTGCTGTACATGAACTGGCGCCTCACGTTGGTAATGATCGCGATCCTGCCGTTGATTGCCGTGATGGTCAGTACCGCCAGCAAGAAATTCCGTAAGCAGAGCAAGAAGATCCAGGTGGCCATGGGCGACGTGACCCATGTGGCCTCGGAGACCATCCAGGGCTACCGCGTGGTGCGCAGCTTCGGCGGTGAAATCTACGAACAGAAGCGCTTTTTCAAGGCCAGCCAGAGCAACACCAACAAGCAACTGCGCATGACCCGCACCGGGGCGATCTACACCCCGGCGCTGCAATTGGTGATCTACTCCGCCATGGCCGTGCTGATGTTCCTGGTGCTGTACCTGCGTGGCGACGCCTCGGCGGGTGACATGGTGGCCTACATCACTCTGGCGGGCTTGTTGCCCAAGCCGATCCGCCAGCTCTCGGAGGTCAGCTCGACTATTCAGAAAGGTGTGGCGGGCGCCGAAAGTATCTTCGAACAGCTGGACGAAGACGTGGAGGTCGACCACGGCACTCTCGAACGCGACAAGGTCAGCGGTCGCCTGGAAGTTCGTCACCTGAACTTCACCTACCCTGGCAACGATCGCCATGTGCTCAAGGACATCAGCTTCACCGCCGAGCCTGGGCAGATGATTGCGCTGGTGGGGCGCTCGGGCAGTGGCAAGTCGACCCTGGCCAGCCTGATCCCGCGCTTTTACCATCATGAAAGCGGTGAAATCCTGCTCGATGGCATCGAGATTGAAGACTACAAGTTGCTCAACCTGCGCAAACACATTGCCCAGGTCACCCAGCATGTGACCCTGTTCAGCGACACTGTGACCAACAACATCGCCTACGGCGACCTGGCCGGTGCACCTCGTGCCGATGTGGAAGCGGCGGCAGCGGATGCCAATGCGAAGGACTTCATCGATCAGTTGCCCAAGGGCTTCGATACCCAGGTGGGTGAGAACGGTGTGCTGTTGTCCGGCGGCCAGCGCCAGCGCTTGGCGATTGCCCGTGCATTGCTCAAGAACGCGCCGTTGCTGATCCTCGACGAGGCCACCTCGGCCCTCGATACCGAGTCCGAGCGGCATATCCAGGCGGCACTCGATAAGGTCATGCAAGGCCGCACGACCCTGGTGATCGCGCACCGTTTGTCCACCATCGAGAAGGCTGACCTGATCCTGGTGATGGACGACGGGCGGATTGTCGAGCGTGGTACCCATGGCGAGTTGTTGGCGCAGAACGGTTACTACGCCCGCCTGCATGCCATGGGTCTGGATGCACCGGTGCAGGCTGATATCACCTGATCCAACCGGCATCACGGTGTAAAGGAAATGTAGGAGCGAGCTCGCTCGCGAAAAACCTCAACGATAAACCGCGCTTCCTGAATAAACGCGGCGTCTGTGAGTTTTTCGCGAGCAAGCTCGCTCCTACAGAGAGCAAATCCCCTCCCACATTTGCCCTGCGGTGGTCGCAAGCCATCGCAAACCCTGTGCTAATATCGCGCCCCTGTTCATTTTGTATGTGGGTTGCTCCATGAAGTTGTCCATGCCGCGATTCAATCAAGCCGCTGTCTTGGTGGTCGGCGATGTCATGCTCGACCGTTACTGGCATGGTGGTACCTCACGGATTTCCCCTGAGGCTCCGGTACCGGTCGTCAAGGTCGAGCAAATCGAAGACCGCCCAGGTGGCGCTGCCAACGTCGCGCTCAATATTGCCGCCCTCGGCGCCCCGGCCTCCCTGGTGGGGGTGACCGGCGACGACGAAGCGGCCGAAAGTCTGGCCAACAGCCTGCAGGGTGCCGGCGTGCATGCGTTGTTCCAGCGCATCGCTCATCAGCCGACGATCGTCAAGCTGCGGGTCATGAGCCGTCACCAGCAGTTGCTGCGTATCGATTTCGAAGAACCCTTCGCCACCGATGCCCTGGCCCTCGGCGACCAGGTCGACGCGCTGCTCGACGGTATCAAGGTGCTGGTGTTGTCCGACTACGGCAAAGGCGCCTTGCAGAATCACCAGGTGTTGATCCAGGCCGCCAAGGCTCGCAACATTCCGGTGTTGGCCGATCCCAAGGGCAAGGACTTCTCGGTTTACCGAGGCGCCAGCCTGCTCACGCCCAACCTCAGTGAGTTCGAAACCATCGTCGGCGGTTGCGCTGATGAGCACGAACTGGTGAGCAAGGGCGCGGCGCTGATGGCCGATCTCGACTTGGGCGCCTTGCTGGTGACCCGTGGCGAGCACGGCATGACCCTGTTGCGTCCGGGTCACCCGGCGATGCACCTGCCGGCGCGTGCCCGTGAAGTGTTTGACGTTACGGGCGCCGGTGACACGGTAATCTCTACTCTGGCTGCGTCTATCGCGGCTGGCGAGGAACTGCCCCACGCCGTGGCCTTGGCTAACCTGGCCGCGGGCATTGTGGTGGGCAAGCTGGGTACTGCAGCCATCAGCGCACCTGAGTTGCGCCGTGCGATCCAGCGTTCCGAAGGCTCGGAGCGCGGTGTGCTGGGCCTGGAGCAGTTGCTGCTGGCAATTGACGATGCTCGAGCTCACAACGAAAGCATTGTGTTCACCAACGGCTGCTTTGACATCCTGCACGCCGGGCATGTGACGTACCTGGAGCAGGCAAGCGCCCAAGGCGATCGCTTGATCGTTGCGGTCAACGATGACGCTTCGGTCAGCCGCTTGAAAGGTCCTGGCCGCCCGATCAACAGTGTTGACCGGCGCATGGCGGTACTCGCGGGCCTGGGCGCGGTGGACTGGGTGATCAGCTTCTCCGAAGGCACCCCGGAAAACCTGTTGGCCCAGGTCAAGCCCGACGTGCTGGTCAAGGGTGGTGACTACACTGTCGATCAGGTAGTCGGTGCGGACATCGTCAGCGCCTACGGCGGCACGGTCAAAGTGCTGGGGTTGGTTGAAAACAGCTCCACCACTGCGATTGTCGAGAAGATCCGCAACAACGAGTGATACCCCGTGGGGCGAGCCTGCTCGCCCCTAGCTTTTCTTCGGCACGATCTTGCGCAGCATCTGCCGTGCCTTGCCGGTCAAGCGCTTGAGCTTGGAGTCTTTTTCCGGTTCTGCCAGGCCCTGCTGCCTGAGCCAATCCTTCCAGCGAATCCGCTCATCGCGCACCAGCCATCCCTCTTGCTGGGCAAAACTTTCCGCCAGATAGAGGCCGCGCGTGCTGGCCGGGTACAGTTGGTCTTTCTTGACCGTGTACAACTCTGCCAGTGGCTCGCCATCTTTGAGCGGCATCAAGTACAGGTCCGGGCGCTGACGGTCCAGGCGCGCCACCAGTTGGTCACCCTCCAAACGCTCATCCACATGAAACAAGCTGAGGGACTTGGCTTCCTTCGGCACTTCCAGGCGCAGGTCATAAATCAATTGCAGCGAGGCGGTCGGCAGGTGCACGTAGGCCCGTGGGCGCTCGATCAGTTGCATGGTGGCGCAGCGCACCGGGCGTGCGGCCCCAGACAAAGGGCTCAGGCGAAACGGCAGGGCCTCGCGGTAATGCAAAGCGGCGGAGTAGGGCGCTGGCAGCCAGGTGTCGTTGAAGCGCCCGCCGAGCCAGCCTTCGGGTGTTTCGAGCAGGCACTCTTCGGCAATTTCCTGGATGGCGGTGTGCAGCGGCAGGTTCAGTTCATGGGCCGGGACGTAGCCGGAGATCAGCTTGAGCACCACGTCGCCACGGTCCTGGCGGCGTTGGCGCACCAGCACCCAGTAGTCCTTGTTTTGCCAGTGCAGGGTCAGGCGTACCGAGACGCCGAGGTTCGCCAGTTCCAGGGCGAAGCGTTCGGCATCTGGTACCTCGACCGGCTTGCGCCGTTGCAGGGTCTGGGCGAAGTTGAGCGGCATGCCGACGCTCTGGTAGCTCAGGCCTTCGGGGGTGGCTTCGACGTGCAGCGGCAGTGTCTTGAAGTTGCTGGGGTTCTTTCTTATGAGCGTACGCGGCATGTCGGCTCCTTCTTGCGACGGGGTCGGCCGCGTGGGCGGCATCAGAGTTGACGAATGACCCGGGCAGCAGTTGCTACGTTATGGGCCAGGTGCAGCGGATTAATGGTCCCGACAATAGCACTGGCGACGCCCGTTTGCGCGAACAACAAGGTGAAACTGGCCTGAATTGGATCCATTCCCGGTTCCAGGCATACGTGGCCGCTGGCCAGCGCCTTTTTCACCAGGATGCCCTTGCCGTGGGCGGCCGCATAGTCGATCACGGCCTTCTCAGCCTGTTCGTTGAGGTTGTAGGTGACCATCGCGCAGTCGCCCTGTTCCAGCGCTTTCACGCCGCCCTCGACGGTTTTGCCGGAGAAGCCGAAACCGCGAATCTTGCCGTCTTTCTTCAACTGCTCCAGGGTCTGGTAAACCTCGCAATCATTGAGGATATGCAAGTCGTTGCCGTCGGAGTGCACCAGCACCAGGTCGATAAAATCCGTTTCAAGTCGTTTCAGACTGCGTTCGATCGACATCCGCGTATGGGCCGCGCTGAAATCGTGATGGGAGACGCCATTGGCAAACTCTTCGCCAACCTTGCTGACGATGACCCAGTCCTTGCGCTGGTCACGCAGCAGCGGCCCCAGGCGCTCTTCGCTCATGCCATAGGCCGGTGCGGTGTCGATCAGGTTGATGCCCAGCTCGCGGGCCTGGCGCAACAGCATGCGGGCCTCGTCGTCGCCAGGGATCTGAAAGCCGTTGGGGTATTTCACCCCTTGGTCGCGGCCCAACTTGACGGTGCCCAGGCCCAGGGGCGACACCAGCAGGCCGGTGCTGCCCAGGGGGCGATGCAGGTCGTGCAGGGTTGGCAGGCTCATGGCAACAGTTGCTCCCAGGCGGGTTGGCCGATTGCCGGGGTTGGCAGTTCGGGCAGAGGGGCGCTGGCGCTGGGGCGTATGCCGTCGCGCTCCAGGGCGTGGAGTACGCGGTCGGCGAAGTCCGGCGCCAGGGCCAGTTTGGTGGGCCAGCCCACCAGCAGACGGCCGTCTTCGGCAAGGAACGCGTTATCGGGACGGCTCAGCCCCGATTGCAGCGGCTCGGCGCGATCCACCCGCAGGGTGGCCCACTGAGTCTGGCTCATGTCGATCCAGGGCAGCAGTTGCGCCAGCTCTTTTTGCGCGGTGGCGATCTGTTCTTGCGGCGTACGCGCCACACCGTCAGCCTCGGCGATATCGCCGCCCATGTACCACACCCAGTTGCCGTCGGCGGCCGGGTGGGTGGTTACGGTGATCCGCGGCTTGGTGCCGCCGCCCAGGCAGTGGGCGTACAGCGGCTTGAGGCCGGGGCCTTTGGCGATGATCATGTGCAGCGGGCGTTTTTGCATGGCCGGCTGGCTATGGCCCAGGGCGGCGAGCAAGTCTGCCGTGCCGCCGCCAGCGCTCAGGACTATGCGTTGGGCGCGGATTTCACGGCCATCGACCTTCAAGCCCACCAGGGTGCCACCCTCTAGCAACGGTTCGATGTGCTGACCAGCAAGCAGACCGTCACCGGCCAATTGCGCCAGGCGGTTGATCAGGCTGGGCACGTCCACCACCAGCTCGGCCAGGCGATAGACCTTGCCTTTGAAGCGACGGTCCTGCAGCGCCAGGGGCAGTTCGTCGCCCTTGACCTGATCGACGCGGCCACGCACGGCCTTGCTGGCGAAAAAGCTGGTGAGGTTGCCGGCAATCGTGCCGGGCGACCACAAGTAATGCGCCTGGGACAGCACGCGCACACCGGACAGGTCCAGCTCGCCGCTGCCGGCCAGGGCTTCACGCCAGCGGCGCGGCATATCGGCAATGGCTTCGGAGGCGCCGGTGAGGGCGCCATGCAGGGCGTATTTCGCACCGCCGTGAATGATCCCCTGGGACTTCAGGCTTTGCCCGCCGCCCAGGGTGGCGCTTTCCACCAGTACCGTGGAAAACCCCTGGCCGCGCAGGCGCGCATTGAGCCAGAGGCCGGCAACCCCGGCGCCGACAATCAGAACGTCGGTGGAAATAACGGATGGCATCGGCGACCTCAGTGTTCAAGACAAGAGGCGCAGTATACAGGCTGTTGAGTGGCGGTCAGTGCCCGGCGGTTTTGGAGAACAGCTGAATCACCACCACGCCCAGCACAATCAGGCCCATCCCCAGCATCGCCGGTACATCCAGCTTCTGCCCATAGATGAACAACGCCGCGATGCTGACCATCACGATGCCCATCCCGGCCCATACCGCGTATGCCACGCCGACCGGCACGGTGCGTACCACTAGGGTCAGCATCCAGAACGCCACGCCGTAACCGACGATCACCAGCAGCAACGGGATAGGGGTGCTCCAGCCTTTGATGGCTTTCATGGAAACGGTGGCGATCACTTCCGAGCAGATGGCGATGGCCAAGTAGTAGTAGGCGGCATTCATGGGGCAATCCTCGACGTGATGCGCATTTGATAAGGTCGGCATTCTAGAGGTTCGCCAGATGGGGTAAAGTCATTACCTATCTGGAATTGAGATGGGTTGAGCCATGAGCGTGCAATGGGATCTGGAGCAGATGCGGCTGTTTGTCAGCGTCGCCGAGCAGCGTTCGTTTTCTGCCGTGGCCCGTGGGCAGCGCAAGGCGCAATCGGCGGTCAGCAGTGGCATTGCCCTGCTGGAGGCTGACTTGGGCGTTGTCCTGTTCGACCGTAGCAGCGGCCGGCAACCGCGCCTGACCGAGGCCGGCAGTGTGTTGCTGGAGGAAGCGCGTGAGGTGCTGCGCCAGTGTGAGCGCCTCACGGGCCGGGCGTTGTCGTTGACCCGCGGCGAGGAAGCCTGCCTGCGCCTGGCTCAGGATGAGGCGATGTTGTTCCAGCCTGTGCTCGACAGCCTGGAGGCGCTGGCGGTGCACTACCCGCTTTTGGAGGTGCAGTTGTCCAGCGCGGCTCAGGGCGATGTGGCGCGCAAGCTGGTGGAGCGCAAGGCGGACCTGGGGCTGTTGTTCTATCACGACCAGATTCCCGAAGCCCTGGAGCGAAGGGTGGTGGGCAGTGTGGAAATGGTCACGGTGTGCGGAGTCAATCACCCGTTGGCCAAGGAGCAGTACGTGACGTGCCAACACCTAGCCCAGTTTCGGCAGTTGCTGATGTCGACCCAGACCAGCGTCTACCCCGGCAGCGAGGCGGCCAGCCCCTTGGTATGGCGTGCCGACAGCTTCTACGTATTGGCCGAATGGCTGATGAGTGGCCTGGGCTGGGCCTGGCTGCCTCGGCATATCGTGCAATACCCGACCTATCAGCAACAGATGGTCGAATTGGCCAGCGAATGGACCCCGCCCGCCCTGGTGGTGGAACTGGTGTGGCGCCGCGACGAGCACCTGGGGCCCGCCGCTCGCTTCTTGGCCAAACGTTTTGCCGAGTGCTTGCAGGCGATCGACTGAAAAAGCCGATAAACTCCGCCGCCATGAATAGAACTCTCTACAGCTGTCTGTTTTACCTGGCGCTGCCGTTGGTGGCTTTACGCTTGTGGTTGCGTGCGCGCAAAGCGCCGGCCTATGCCAAGCGGGTGGGCGAGCGGTTTTCCTATGGCTTGCCGGTGATGCGGCCCGGCGGGATCTGGGTGCACGCGGTGTCGGTCGGCGAAAGCATTGCCGCCGCCCCGATGATTCGCGGCTTATTGGAGCGTTATCCACAGCTGCCGATGACTGTCACCTGCATGACACCCACAGGTTCCGAGCGTATCCAGGCGCTATTTGCCAACGAACCGCGCATCCAGCACTGCTATTTGCCGTACGACTTGCCCTGCGCCGCCAAGCGTTTTCTCGACCGCGTGCAGCCTACGCTGGCGGTGATCATGGAAACCGAGCTGTGGCCCAACCATATCCATGCCTGCGCCCAGCGCGGTATCCCGGTGGCGCTGGCCAATGCGCGGCTGTCGGCGCGTTCGGCCAAGGGGTATGCGCGATTTGCCAAGCTGACGGCGCCGATGCTGGCAGAAATGAGCTTGTTCGCGGTACAGACCGAGACAGAGGCCGAACGTTTTCGCGGCCTGGGCGCACGGCCTGAAACCGTGGAAGTGACCGGCTCGATCAAGTTCGACCTGAGCATCGACTCTCAGTTGACGGCCCGCGCCGCCGCCCTGCGTGAACAATGGGGCGCCAGCGAGCGTCCGGTCTGGATCGCCGCCAGTACCCACGAAGGTGAAGACGACGTGGTGCTGGCAGCTCATCGCCAGTTGCTGGCGAACTATCCCAATGCACTGCTGATTCTGGTGCCTCGTCATCAGGAGCGCTTTGGCCCGACGTTTGAGCGCTGCGTGCAGCAAGGGTTTGCCACCGTGCGTCGCTCCAGCGGTGAGCCGGTCACCGAGCAAACCGCGGTGCTGCTTGGCGACACCATGGGCGAATTGCTGTTTCTTTACGCCCTGGCCGACAGCGCATTTGTCGGCGGCAGCCTGGTACCGACCGGCGGGCACAACCCGCTGGAACCGGCGGCGCTGGGTAAACCGGTGATCATGGGCCCGCATGTCTTCAACTTCCTCGACATCACCGCGATGATGCGCGACGCCGGGGCTTTGCGAGAGGTGGACGATGCCGATGGGCTGGCCGAAGCGGTGCGACAGTTGTTTGAGTTGCCCCAGGACGCACGCAAGATGGCGCAGGCTGGGCTCAAGGTGATGCAGGCCAACCAGGGCGCGTTAAAGCGTTTACTGGATGGCTTGGACAAACTGATCAAACACTGACCACACCAACCCAATGTGGGAGCTGGCTTGCCTGCGATAGCATCACCTCGGTGTACCAGATATACCGAGGTGTCTGCATCGCAGGCAAGCCAGCTCCCACATGGGTTCGGCGGTGCGCTTAATAGCCGGGGCGGGCCTTGAGCTGTTCGGCAGCGGCTTTGGCCAGGTCCGGCGGCAGGAAGTCTTTGTCCGGGTTGTAGTCGGCCTTGAGATAGCGCGCCAGATCCTGCAAATCCCCCGGGTTGAGCGTGCCTGCCGCCTGCTTCAAGCGCAGGTTATCGAGGATGTAGTCGTAGCGGCTGTTGTTGTAGTTGCGCACTGACGCGTACAGCTGGCGCTGTGAGTCCAGCACGTCGACGATGTTGCGCGTACCCACCTGATAGCCGATTTCCGTGGCTTCCACCGCGCTCTGGTTGGAGATGATCGACTGACGGCGTGCCTGTACCTGCTCCACATCGGCGTTGACTGCACGGTGCAGGTTGCGGGTGTTTTCCACTACCTGGCGGCGCAGGCCTTCGCGCTGTTGTTCGGTCTGGTCGAGGCGCGAATAAGATTCGCGCACTTGCGAACTGGTGAGGCCGCCGCTGTAGATGGGGATGTTCAAGCGCAGGCCGACGGTGCGTTGCGACACATCGCCGCCGTACGGGATAGGCAACTGATTCGGGTTGCTGAAACCCAGGGCGTCGTTGTCGCCTTTTTCGTATTGCGCAACCGCATCGAGCGTCGGCAAGTGGCCGGCTTTGCGCTGCCGAAGGGTTTCTTCAGCGGCGGTTACCGCGTAATTGCTGGCGAGCAGGTTAAGGTTCTGGCGCCCGGCAGTTTCGACCCAGGCCTTGGCGTCGTTCGGTGCCGGCGGCAGCACCGGCAGCGTGTGGACGATACCCTGAATCGAGTTGTATTGGCGGTTGGTCAGGGTGATCAGCGCTTCGAAAGCGTCGTCCACCTGACGCTGGGCCAGGATGCGGTTGGCCCGGGCAGTGTCGTAGCTGGCCTGGGATTGCAGCACATCGGTCTTGTCCGACAGGCCCACATCGAAGCGTTCGTTGGACTGGTCGAGCTGGCGCTTGAAGGCATTTTCTTCGGCCTTGGTCGACGCCAGGTTGTCCTGGGCGCGCAGCACGGCGAAGTAGCTCTCGGCACTTTGCAAAATCAGGTTCTGCTCGGAGGCCGACAGTTGCAGCGAGGCTTGCTCGTTAACGGCTTGGGCGGCTTGCAGCTGGAACCAGCGGTCGGCACGGAACAGCGGCTGGCTCAGGGTGGCCCGCCAGGAGTGGGCGTCACGGTTGGCCGTGGCGGCCGGTTGGTCGATCTGGGTACGTACGTTATTGCTGTCGGCGCCGGCCGACAGATTCGGCAGCAAACCTGCGCGGGCCTGGGGCACTACTTCTTTTTGCGCGCCGTACTGCGCACGGGCAGCGGCCAGGTCGGCGTTGTTGTTCGCCGCTTCCTGATAGACGCTGACCAGGTCGGTATTGGCGGACAAGGGCGCTTCAGCTGCCCAGACCAGTCCGTTGGTCGCACAAGACACGGCAACAGCCAGTGAGAGTTTGCGCAGCATGAGGCGATCCCTAGTAAGAATATTACGGTGATAATTCAGCGCCCAAGGCTAAGGCTGGCCATGCCTGGCGTCAAGCCTTGAGGCCGTGCCCGAGTGTAGTGGCCGTACCGTCACACAACAATCCCACGATCACGCCATTCATCACGCTGAATGCACCGCTATTGGCAATTTGCCCACGCCATGGTCTAGACTGGCCGCGTTCTTGTCGGGGTGCCTTGTTGGAAGGCTGAGATCGGTAAATACCGGATCCCGTTGAACCTGATCAGGTTAGCGCCTGCGTAGGGAACAAGATTTCTCGTCACCCGGCGAGTCCTCTTGTGCTTCGTCCGGGATGTTGTTCGACAATCGAACAGCCCTCGTGCGCCAAGCACAGCACTGGTTCCAGTGCGTCCGTCCGTCACAGGTTCGCTCCGACAAAAATCCACCGCCTGGATAAGTTGGAGAGCCTGTGATGAGTACAAAACTAAAAAATACCGTGCACCTGAGTGAATCGGCCAAGGTCGACTCCGGCTCCGTGCAGCCATTTACCCGCTCGCAAAAAATCTACGTGCAGGGCTCCCGCCCGGATATTCGCGTGCCGATGCGTGAAATCAGCCTGGATGTGACCCCCACTGAGTTTGGTGGCGAAATCAACGCCCCTGTAGTGGTCTACGATACCTCCGGCCCCTATACCGACCCCAATGTCATCATCGACGTGCGCAAAGGCTTGGCCGATGTGCGCTCGCCGTGGATCGAAGAGCGTGGTGACACCGAGCGGCTGGCCTGCTTGAGTTCACGCTACGGCCAGGAACGTCTGGATAACCCCGACCTGGCCTACCTGCGCTTTGCCCACCTGCAAAACCCGCGTCGGGCCAAGGCCGGCGCCAACGTCAGCCAGATGCACTACGCGCGCAAAGGCATCATCACGCCAGAAATGGAATACGTGACCATCCGCGAAAACATGAAGCTTGAGGAAGCTCGCGCCAGCGGCCTGCTCAAGCAACAACATGCCGGGCACAGCTTCGGCGCCAGTATTCCGAAAATCATCACGCCCGAGTTCGTGCGCGAAGAAATCGCTCGCGGCCGCGCAATCATCCCGGCCAACATCAACCACACCGAGCTGGAACCGATGATTATCGGCCGTAACTTCCTGGTGAAGATCAACGGCAACATCGGCAACAGCGCCCTGGGTTCGTCCATTGAAGAAGAAGTGGCGAAGATGACCTGGGGCATTCGCTGGGGCTCGGACAACATCATGGACCTGTCCACTGGCAAGCATATCCATGAAACCCGCGAGTGGATTATCCGTAATTCGCCCGTGCCGATCGGCACCGTGCCTATCTATCAGGCCCTGGAAAAAGTCGACGGCGTTGCCGAAGACCTGACCTGGGAGCTGTTCCGCGACACCCTGATCGAACAGGCCGAGCAAGGCGTGGACTACTTCACCATTCACGCCGGCGTACTGCTGCGCTACGTGCCGCTGACCGCCAATCGCGTCACCGGCATTGTCAGCCGTGGCGGCGCGATCATGGCCAAGTGGTGCTTGGCCCATCACAAGGAAAACTTCGCCTACACGCACTTCGAAGAGATCTGCGAAATCATGAAGGCCTATGACGTCAGCTTCTCCCTGGGGGATGGCCTGCGCCCGGGGTCGGTGGCCGATGCCAACGACGCTGCGCAATTCGGTGAACTGGAGACTCTGGGCGAGCTGACCAAGATCGCCTGGAAGCACGACGTACAAACCATGATCGAAGGCCCCGGCCATGTGCCGATGCAACTGATCAAAGAGAACATGGACAAGCAGCTGGAGTGCTGCGACGAGGCGCCGTTCTACACCCTCGGCCCGCTGACCACTGATATTGCGCCGGGCTACGACCACATCACCTCGGGTATCGGTGCGGCGATGATCGGCTGGTTCGGTTGCGCCATGCTCTGCTACGTCACGCCCAAGGAGCACTTGGGGCTGCCGAACAAGGATGACGTGAAGACCGGGATCATCACCTACAAGATTGCGGCCCACGCGGCCGACCTTGCCAAAGGCCACCCTGGCGCGCAGATTCGCGATAACGCCCTGAGCAAGGCGCGCTTCGAATTCCGCTGGGAAGACCAGTTCAACCTCGGCCTGGACCCGGACACCGCACGGGCATTCCACGACGAGACGTTGCCCAAGGAATCGGCCAAGGTCGCGCATTTCTGCTCCATGTGTGGGCCTAAATTCTGCTCGATGAAGGTCACCCATGAGGTGCGTGAGTACGCGGCCAACCAGCGCATCGATGCGGTGGATGTGGACGTGGCCAAGGGCTTGGCCGAGCAGGCTGAGCGGTTCAAACAGGAAGGTAGCCAGCTCTACAAAAAGGTCTGATCCATAGGCGGCGGTGCCTGCACCGCCGTCATCGCGGGCAAGCCCGGCTCCCACAGTTGGCCTAAGTGGACACAGATTTTGTGTTCACAGCCGGTCCCCTGTGGGAGTCGGGCTTGCCCGCGATAGCGATCTGACAAACACCCAATCTCTCCCTGCAATAACAACCGATCAGCGGCGTGCCGGCACCAGCTCAGGCTTGATCACGCCGGTTAGGCGCGTATAGGGCAGGGTGATTTCGATCAGCCCCTGTGCGTAAGGGGCGATGGTGCTGACGTTGTACTTGAGCACCACGCCGCCGCTGGTCAGGGCCACGTTCGGGGTTTTCTGGAACGGCCAGCTCTTCACGAACTCCGGATCGCGATCCATCTTGGTGCTGATCAACCAGCTGTTGTGGGCAACTTTAGCGGTATTCCAGAAGGCCTGCTCCTGGCCGGGCAACAGCATGTCGGCCAGGGTCAGTTCCTTATGCAGAATCCGTGAATAGTTGATAAACCCGCGGCCTGGCTCGCCGTGGGCGACGCCGGTGTCCAGGTAACTGGACACTTCAACGATCACCAGTCCGTCATGCTGGTCACGTACCTTGGCTTGCAAGTACATGCCATGACGGTCCGGCGACTCACGCAGGAAGGTGTTCCGGTAGGCGTTCAGGCTCGCCGGGACGCTGGCGCCAGGCGTGGTGCGGGTCATTTGCAGCAAACGCTGTTCCACCAGGCTGTCGAGTTGTGGCTCGGTGGGGAAATGCACGGTGTCGATGTTCACCAGCGGGCAGGCCGGGCTGTCACAGCCGGGCTTGATCTGCTCCGATTTGTCGGTGGTAACGTCCAGCGGCTTGAGATAGGCCGGTTGGAACAGGCTCTGGCAAGCACCCAGGGTCAAGGCAATACAGGCCACGGAGGCGATTTTTAAAAGCGACATGTGTGTCCTTCGTAAATCGATGGAAAGCGAAAAGAGTAGCGCTTGGACTGCCAACGTGGCCGCCAGTTCGCCACTAAACTGATTGCAGCGAGTTTGACGCTCGCCGCCTCTCCCGGCAACCGCAAAGGGGCTGCATCAACGGACGTCGGCGCGTTAGGATGGCGCCCATTGCACGAGCTTAACGAGGGACACCATGACGGACATCGCGAAGTCGACGCCGAACAAGATCGAGATTGTTCAGCGTGACAATGCCTATAAAGGCTTCTACAAGCTCGATCGCGTGCAACTGCGCCACGAAAAATTCGACGGCGGCATGAGCCGGGTGATCAACCGCGAGGTGTTCGTGCGTCATGACGCCGTGTGCGTGCTGCCCTACGACCCGCTGCGCGATGAGGTGGTGTTGATCGAACAGTTCCGCGTCGGCGCCATGGGCCGCGCCGACAACCCCTGGCTGGTGGAGATGGTCGCCGGCCTGATTGACAAGGATGAGCAACCCGAGGAGGTTGCACACCGCGAGGCCGAGGAGGAAGCTGGGCTGACATTCTCCGCGCTGTGGCCGATCACCAAGTATTTCCCGTCGCCTGGCGGCAGTACTGAATTTGTCCACCTGTACCTGGGCCGATGCGACAGCTCGGGCGCGGGTGGCGTCCATGGATTGGAAGAAGAAGCAGAAGACATCCGCGTAACCGTCTGGGCATTCGAAGATGCCTTGCAGGCGGTGCGCGATGGCAAGATTTCCAACGCAGCCAGCATTATCGCCCTGCAATGGCTTGCGCTTAATCGCGCGGAAGTGAGGGGGTTATGGCAGTAAAGGCACGGGAACGTTATCGAGTTGACCTGATCGGGCTGCAAGCGGCCTGCGAGGCCAACTATGCGCGGCTGATGCGCCTGCTCCCGGACATGCGCCACGCCCCGCAGGCGCGGCGCATTGCTGTCACCCATGGCGATCAGATGCTCGGTGTGCTGACCCTGGAAGTCATTCTGACCTGCCCGTACACCACCACCCTGCGGGTGCGCCAGGAGCACAGCCTGCCGTGGTTGCCGGTGCCGCAACTGGAAGTACAGGTGTACCACGACGCGCGTATGGCCGAAGTGATCAGTGCCGAGCACGCACGACGCTTTCGCAGCATCTATCCTTACCCGAATGTGTTCATGCACCAGCCCGATGAGAAAGCACAGCTCAATGTGTTCCTCGGCGAATGGCTCAGCCACTGCCTGGCCTTGGGCCATGAGTTTGAAGTGGTGCGGTAGATGTGAACTGTGCCTGCTTCCTTGGGTTTCCTCTTTGTGTCCTGCCCCAGCATAATCGCGCCAAATGTCCATTCCTGTAGTTGCCAGGGAGAGCGCCTTGCCGAGCGTATCCGCCGTGAATCCTGATGCCGTGTTGCTGGTGCAGTTGTCCGACAGCCACCTGTTCGCCGACGCTGACGCCACGTTGCTGGGCATGAATACCCGTGAAAGCCTGCAGCGGGTGGTCGAGCTGGTGCGTGCGCAACAGCCGGCCATCGACCTGATACTGGCGACCGGCGACTTGTCTCAGGACGGCACGCTGGCGTCCTATCAGCAGTTTCGCGATTTGACCGCTCCCCTTGGCGCCCCGGCGCGCTGGATTCCCGGCAACCACGACGAACCGCAGGTCATGGCCCAGGCTGCCATGCACAGTGATTTGCTCGAACCGGTGGTGGATATCGGCAACTGGCGTATCACCCTGCTGGATTCGGCGGTACCCGGTTCGGTGCCGGGCTACTTGCAAGACGAGCAACTGCAACGGCTGGCGCAGGCCTTGAGCGAAGCGCCGGACCGCCATCACCTGGTTTGTTTCCACCATCATCCGGTGCCCATCGGTTGTGCGTGGATGGAGCCTATCGGCCTGCGCAACCCCGAGGCGCTGTTTGCCGTGCTTGAGCGCTTCCCGCAGACCAAGGCATTGCTTTGGGGCCATGTGCATCAGGAAATCGACGGCGAGCGCAACGGTGTGCGGTTGCTGGCTTCGCCGTCCACCTGTATCCAGTTCGCGCCGGGAAGTGAGGATTTCCAGGTCAGCGAGCAGGCGCCGGGTTATCGCTGGTTGCGTTTGCATGGCGACGGACGGTTGGAGACGGGGGTGGAGCGTTTGGTGGGCTTCGCATTCACCGTCGATTACGGCAGCAACGGCTATTAAGACCTGCAAACACTGATCAAAGGGTGGGAGCTGGCTTGCCTGCGATGGCGGTGTACCTGGCGCTGACTCGTTGACTGAATCGCCGCCATCGCAGGCAAGCCAGCTCCCACATTGGTCCGCTTCTGCCTGCATTACCTGTAAACTGCGCCTCTTTGGCCCCAGCACGGAGAGCCCGGCATGTCCGCTTCGATCCTGTATATCCACGGTTTCAACAGTGCGCCGGCTTCCAACAAGGCCAGCCAGTTGACCACTGTGATGGGCACCCTCGGCCTGTCCGACCAGCTACGTGTACCGGCGTTGCATCACCACCCTCGTCAGGCGATTCTTCAATTGGAGCAAGCGATTGCGCAACTGGGCCGGCCACTGCTGGTCGGCAGCTCACTCGGCGGCTACTATGCAACCCATCTTGCAGAACGCCATGGTCTCAAGGCGTTGCTGGTCAACCCGGCGGTCAGTCCCCATCGGATGTTCGACGGTTACCTGGGCACCCAGAAGAACCTCTACACCGATGAGACCTGGGAGTTGACACAGGACCACGTCACGGCCCTGGCCGAGCTGGAAGTACCGGCGCCCCAGGATGCCGCGCGTTATCAGGTGTGGTTGCAGACCGGGGACGAAACCCTGGATTATCGCCTGGCCCAACAGTATTACCGGGCCTGCGCCTTGCGCATCCAGGCCGGTGGCGACCATGGCTACCAGGGGTTCGCCCAGCAATTGCCGGCACTGTTGTGTTTTGCCGGCATTGGCGCAGATCAGTTTCAATCCTTCGATTTTTCGTCACTGTAAAAAATCGCAGGTCACTTTTTAATCGAACGACTCACGACGAGACCCCATGGCCACTCCCAGCGCTAGCTCTTATAACGCCGACGCCATCGAAGTCCTCTCGGGCCTCGACCCGGTGCGCAAACGCCCCGGCATGTATACCGACACCAGTCGGCCGAACCACCTTGCCCAGGAAGTCATCGACAACAGCGTCGACGAAGCCTTGGCCGGGCACGCCAAGTCGGTGCAAGTCATCCTTCACGCCGACCATTCCCTGGAAGTGTCCGACGATGGTCGTGGCATGCCGGTGGACATTCACCCCGAAGAGGGTGTGCCGGGCGTCGAGCTGATCCTTACCAAGCTCCATGCCGGCGGCAAGTTCTCCAACAAGAACTACCAGTTCTCCGGCGGTTTGCACGGTGTGGGTATTTCCGTGGTCAACGCGCTGTCGACCCTGGTGCGGGTCAAGGTCAAGCGCGATGGCAACGAGTACCAGATGACTTTCGCCGATGGCTACAAAGCCACCGACCTGGAAGTGATCGGCACCGTTGGCAAGCGCAACACCGGCACCAGCGTGTACTTTGCGCCGGACCCCAAGTATTTCGATTCGCCCAAATTCTCCATCAGCCGCCTCAAGCACGTGCTCAAGGCCAAGGCCGTGCTGTGCCCGGGGCTGCTGGTCAGCTTTGAAGACAAAGGCACCGGCGAGAAGGTCGAGTGGCACTACGAAGACGGCCTGCGTTCCTACCTGGAAGACTCGGTCAGCGACTTCGAACGCCTGCCCAACGAGCCGTTCTGCGGCAGCCTGTCGGGTAATAAAGAAGCGGTGGACTGGGCGCTGCTGTGGTTGCCCGAAGGTGGCGACAGCGTGCAGGAAAGCTACGTCAACCTGATCCCCACGGCCCAGGGCGGCACCCACGTCAACGGTTTGCGCCAAGGCTTGCTGGATGCCATGCGTGAGTTCTGCGAATACCGCAGCCTGTTGCCGCGCGGCGTCAAACTGGCGCCGGAAGACGTGTGGGAGCGCATCGCGTTCGTGCTGTCGATGAAGATGCAGGAACCGCAATTCTCCGGGCAGACCAAGGAGCGCCTGTCGTCCCGCGAGGCAGCGGCGTTTGTCTCTGGCGTGGTCAAGGACGCCTTCAGCCTGTGGCTCAACGAGCATCCCGAGCTGGGCCTGGCCCTGGCGGAGCTGGCGATCAACAACGCCGGCCGGCGCTTGAAGGCGAGCAAAAAGGTCGAGCGCAAGCGCATCACCCAGGGCCCGGCACTGCCGGGCAAACTGGCCGATTGCGCCGGGCAAGACCCGATGCGTTCCGAGCTGTTCCTGGTGGAAGGTGACTCCGCCGGCGGTTCCGCCAAGCAAGCGCGGGACAAGGAGTTCCAGGCGATCCTGCCGTTGCGCGGCAAGATCCTCAACACCTGGGAAGTCGACGGCAGCGAAGTGCTGGCCAGCCAGGAAGTGCACAACATCGCCGTGGCCATCGGGGTCGACCCGGGTGCAGCGGACATGAGCCAGCTGCGCTATGGCAAGATCTGTATTCTCGCCGACGCCGACTCCGACGGCCTGCACATCGCTACCTTGCTGTGCGCGTTGTTTGTGCAGCACTTCCGCCCATTAGTGGATGCCGGTCACGTCTACGTCGCCATGCCGCCGCTGTACCGCATCGACCTGGGCAAGGAGATTTTCTACGCTCTGGACGAAGCCGAGCGCGATGGCATCCTCGACCGCCTGGTGGCCGAGAAGAAACGCGGCAAGCCTCAGGTCACGCGATTTAAGGGCCTGGGTGAGATGAACCCGCCGCAACTGCGCGAAACCACCATGGACCCGAACACCCGGCGCCTGGTGCAGTTGACCCTGGAAGACTTCGCCGCTACCTCGGAAATGATGGACATGCTGCTGGCTAAGAAACGCGCAGGCGACCGCAAGACCTGGCTTGAATCCAAAGGTAACCTGGCCGAGGTTCTGGGCTGATGCGCACAGGCTTCGCCCTGGCGATCCTGATGTTGAGCGGGCTGGCGGTCACCCAGGTGGCCGCAGCCAGCGTGGCAGAGCTCAAGCTGGTCTCGGAACACCCGGTTGACGGCATGCGCGGTGGGAACCTGTCGGGCCTGGCGTTGTGTGGCAACGAGCTGTGGACGGTTTCGGACCGCGATGACGACCAGATTTACCGCCTGGATACCCGTGCGCCGACGTGGAGCGCGCAAGCGCTGAAGATCGACGTGCCGCCCGTGCCCGAGTCCGGCCTGCCTTGGGGCTTGCGTTCGCGCACCAAGGCCGCTTCGTTCATACGTGGTGGTGACCTGGGCTTTGAAGGCATCAGCTGTGATACCGCAGGCAACCGTTACATTGTCAGCGAAGCCCATGCCGCGGTGTTGCAGGTGCCCGCGATGGGCGCGCCGGAGTGGTTGAAAATCGCGCCGGGCATGGTGCGTGAAGCCAGGGCCAGTGGCATGTTGTTGCACTTTAATGCCTTGTTCGAAGGCTTGGCGGTAAACCCTGAAGGCAATCAGATCTGGCTGGCTGCCGAGCGTGAACGCCGTGGCCTGGTCTCGATCAAGCGTGGGCAGAGCGTATGGGATTGTGATGGCCGTTGTGTATTGTTGAGCGAGGCCGGCCAGGAAGTGCAGCCGGCGCAGTTCCCCAACGCCAAGGCCGTGTCCAAGGACTTTGCCGACTTGTCGCTGTTCAACGGCAAGCTGTTTACCCTGGAGCGCAATGCGTTCCAGATCTGCCGGCGCGACCCGCTCACGGCCAAGGTTGAGCTGTGCTGGTCGTTTGCCGACGAAACCCTGACGCCACAGCGACGTTACCCACAGTCGTATGGCCTGGCTGAGGCCCTGTTGGTGGATGCCGACGGTGCCTGGGTCGGGATCGATAACAATTTCGGCCCGCGTGACGATGGTGAAAAACGTCCGATGGTCTATCGTTTTGCCGCTCCGGATGGCGGCTGGAGTGCCCAGCCATGAGTCGAGATTTTTTTGAATTGAATCAGCGCAGCGGCAGTTCCGCTGCGCCTTACCCCATGATGAGGCCCGCATGAGTGACATCCTCGCAGACAGCTTAGATGGCGTAGAACGCCGGTCGCTGGCTGAATTCACCGAAAATGCCTACCTCAACTACTCCATGTACGTGATCATGGACCGTGCCTTGCCGCATATCGGCGACGGCCTGAAGCCCGTGCAACGGCGCATCATCTACGCCATGAGTGAGTTGGGCCTGGACGCCGATTCCAAGCACAAGAAGTCGGCGCGTACCGTCGGTGACGTGCTGGGTAAATTCCACCCCCACGGCGACTCGGCGTGCTATGAAGCCATGGTGCTGATGGCCCAGCCGTTCAGCTACCGCTATACCCTGGTGGACGGCCAGGGTAACTGGGGGGCACCGGATGACCCCAAATCCTTCGCCGCCATGCGTTACACCGAGGCGCGGCTGTCGCGTTATTCCGAAGTGCTGCTCAGCGAGCTGGGCCAGGGCACTGCCGACTGGGGGCCGAACTTTGACGGCACCCTCGACGAACCCCTGGTGTTGCCGGCGCGTTTGCCGAATATCCTGCTCAATGGCACCACCGGTATTGCGGTCGGCATGGCCACCGACGTGCCGCCGCACAACCTGCGCGAAGTCGCCACCGCCTGTGTGCGCTTGCTCGATGAGCCCAAGGCTACGGTCGAGCAGCTCTGCGAGCATATCCAGGGCCCGGATTACCCGACCGAAGCAGAGATCATCACGCCCCGCGCCGACCTGCTGAAGATGTACGAAACGGGCAAGGGCTCGGTGCGTATGCGTGCCGTGTACCACATTGAGGACGGCGACATTATTGTGACCGCACTGCCGCACCAGGTATCGGGTGCCAAGGTGCTGGAGCAGATCGCCGCGTTGATGCAGGCCAAACCGTCTAAATTGCCGCAAGTGGCCGACCTGCGTGACGAGTCCGACCATGAGAACCCGTGCCGCATCGTGATCATCCCGACCAATAGCCGGGTGGATCATGAAGTGTTGATGCAGCATTTGTTTGCGAGCACCGACCTGGAGTCCAGCTATCGGGTCAACGTCAATATCATCGGCCTGGACGGCAAGCCGCAGTTGAAGAACCTGCGCAATCTGCTGGTGGAATGGCTGGAGTTCCGTGTACAAACCGTGCGCCGCCGCCTGCAATTCCGCCTCGACAAGGTCGAGCGCCGCTTGCATCTGTTGGACGGTTTGCTGATCGCCTACCTCAACCTGGATGAAGTGATCCATATCATCCGTACCGCCGAGCATCCGAAGGCCGAGCTGATCGCGCGTTTCGAGCTGAGCGAGATCCAGGCGGACTACATCCTCGACACCCGCTTGCGCCAGTTGGCACGCCTGGAAGAAATGAAACTGCGCGACGAGCAGGATGCACTGCTCAAGGAGCAAGCCAAGCTGCAAGCCCTGCTGGGCAGCGAAGCCAAGCTCAAGAAGCTGGTGCGTAGCGAACTGATCAAAGACGCCGAAACCTATGGCGATGACCGTCGCTCGCCTATCGTCGAGCGCGCTGAAGCCAAGGCCCTGACCGAAACCGAGCTGTTGCCCAACGAGAAAATTACCGTCGTTCTGTCGGAAAAGGGTTGGGTTCGCTCCGCCAAAGGGCATGATATTGACGCCACCGGCCTTTCGTACAAAGCCGGTGATGGCTTCAAGACCGCTGCCGCCGGGCGTTCCAATCAGTTTGCGGTGTTTATCGACTCGACCGGGCGCAGTTATTCGGTGCCGGCCCACACCCTGCCGTCTGCACGGGGGCAGGGCGAGCCGTTGACCGGGCGCCTCACGCCGCCGCCGGGGGCGAATTTCGAGTGCGTGCTGTTGCCGGACGATGATTCGCTGTATGTCATCGCCTCCGACGCCGGTTACGGTTTCGTGGTCAAGGGTGAAGACCTGCAGGCCAAGAATAAGGCGGGCAAGGCGCTGTTGAGCCTACCGAACAACGCCAAGGTGATTCTGCCGAGGCCGGTGGAGGATCGTGAAAGCAACTGGCTGGCGTCGGTGACCACCGAAGGGCGCTTGCTGGTGTTCAAGATCAGCGACTTGCCGCAGTTGGGCAAGGGTAAAGGCAACAAGATCATCGGGATTCCCGGTGACCGGGTGGCCAGTCGCGAGGAGTATGTGACTGACATCGCCGTGGTCCCGGAAGGCTCTACCCTGGTGCTCCAGGCCGGCAAGCGCACGTTGTCATTGCGCCCTGACGACCTTGAACACTACAAGGGTGAGCGTGGCCGGCGAGGTAACAAACTGCCACGAGGCTTCCAGCGAGTGGATGCCTTGCTGGTCGAAACGCCGGTTTAAGCGGTACTAGAGGCCTCGATCTACGATTTAACGCGTAGATCGATGCTTTCGCGCTGGAGTCATGGCGCATATTCACGGATGATATGGCCTTTCCAGCGCCGGCGTGGCCGAGCGTGTTCAGGTTATTTTTAGTATTACATTGTGGTTCGCCTTGTGGCAGCCACTTGGATGGGATGATGACTGCTCCACGCCTTCCTCTATTTTTGATGCTCGCTGGCCTTTTGGGGTTGGCGGGTTGCAGCACACATCAACCGGTGTCGCTGTACCAGCTGGACAGCGGAAGTCCGGCTCAGCCAGCCCAAACCGCTGGCATGGCAGTATTGCTGGGGCCGGTAGTCGTTGCCGATTACCTGCAACGCGAAACCCTGCTTCAACGTCAGAACGACGGCAGCCTGCAAGGTTCCACAGATGGTCGTTGGGCCGGTAGCCTGTCGTCGGATATCAACCAGTTGATGTTGCGTCAGGTCGCCGGCCAGTTAGACAGCCAGCGAGTAGTCCTGGCGCCGGGACCCTCCGGGTTCACCCCGGATGTACAGGTGTTGCTGACCATTACGCGGCTGGATTCCGGCAAGTCGCAACCGGCGATCCTGGATGCACAGTGGCGCCTGATCGACCGTCGCGGGCAGGTGCGGGACAACCGCATTGTGCACCTGCAGGAAGAACACGCCGGCACCACTGCGTCCCAGGTCCAGGCCCAGGGTGTGCTGTTGCAGCACTTGGCACAGCAGTTGTCGGTGGCGCTCAAACCACTGGCCAACCAGCCGCCGATTGCCGAAGCGCAGCCGCGTAAACAGGCCCCCGCCCAGGCCAAGCCTGCGGCCCCGGAAAAGCCGAAGATGCCGATGGCCACGCCGATTCGTACGGATCTGGAAGTGTTCAGGTTCTGATCTGAAATTTATTTTTGAAAAAGCCCGCCAAGCCCGCGGGCTTTTTCATGCCTGCTGTAAAACGCCAGCGCCTAATTCTGCGTACCTGTTAATTCTGACAGTATCCAGCTGTGCATAAGGTCTCTAGTGTGATTTCAGTCCTATCTCTTAAGGTACTGAGCTCATGAAAAAAATATCGATCTTCCTCGCTTGGTTTTTTTGTAGTGCATTAAGTATTGCTCTCATGGGCTGTAGCCATGAAGTTAATCGTGAATTTGGCGGCCTTGAAAATGATGAACTTCCGCCAGCCGAAGGTGAACTGTCAAGCTTGAGTCAGATAATCCGCCCTGTGACGGGCACCAAGAGGATGTTGGTCACGGTAACCCATTGGCAGGGAGAGCGTGTGTTGGACAGGGATCAGGTGGAGTTGCATACGCTGTCTACTGATCCTGATTCATTACGCTCTTATATTCTGGCTGCGTCCGGTGGAAAGCTGAAGTTGGAGGGGCGGGTAGTGGAGGCGACGTCTGGACCGAAGCCTGAGGGATGCTCTATGTCCACGTCTATCGCGGAGGGTCGCAAGACTGCCGAAAAGAATGGCCTTAATCCCGATGATTTCGACTATGAAATTAACATCGTTAATTGTGGCGGTGGCGCCTTGGCCTTTACCCCCGGTAGGCATGTTGGAGTGTTTGGCAAGGCAGGCTCACCGCATGTTTACAAGCACGAGCTTGGTCATAATTTAGGCTTTCGTCATGGGGGAAGCCTCATAGGCTGCCCCCGCAATGGCGCGTCTGTGAGTGCGCCTGTTGATTGCACTTACGTTGAGTATGGAGACACTGGTGACTCAGTGTCAGGTGGTGGCACGCTTTATCCTGCGGTCAGCCGCCGCTATGCCGGCTGGCTGGATGATGGCCAGGCGACGACTATCACGCGCACCGGCCTTTACAGTTTGAAGGTGTTGGGACGCGAAGGCCCGCAGCTGTACCTGATCAAGATCCCTGAAACCCATTCGCCCGGTGGGGCCTACTACCCGTTGTTGTCGCTGGAATACAGGAAACCTACGGTCTTTGATAACTTTCCGGAGAATGACAACCGGGTCAATGGCGTGTGGATGCGTTATGCGAGGGAGCAAGGCGTGCAGAATGTGCAGATTGATGCCACGCCAGAGACGCCAAGAACCAACGATCCTACGCTACTTGCGGGGCAGACATTTGAGGACTCTTCCCGCAAGGTTAAAGTGCTTGTGTGCAGCGCCGGGCCGGACGAGGCGATAGTCGCGGTCGCGCTTGATGGGGCGGGTTTTCCTTACTGTACAACCACGGTCCCCGCTCCCGTCATTGCGGTCCCCCTCGAGGGGGCCAGCACCGGTAAACAGCCAGTGTTTGCCGGCACTGCCTGGCCTGGCGCACGTATTGAAATAGTAAATGCTTCCAAGCCCGCGGAAGTCGAGGGCACTGCCATTGCCGATGGCAACGGCAACTGGTCGGTGTACTCGCTGTCAGTGCATGATGTTGGCAGTTATTCCTATACCGCTCGACAAACTTTTGGGGGAAGAACCTCGGTGTTATCTGGCAATCGCAGCTTCAAGGTGGCTGAACTGAGCGTGCCTGCGGCAATAATCGAGACCCCCGCCCAAAATGTCGAAGTTGGCCGCCTGCCGCAAGTGTCAGGTACCGGTGTCCCTGGTGCTACTGTGGTGTTGCTTAAATCCTACGACCCTTACAATCCGCTGGCCACTACTAGGGTCGATGGCTATGGCCGCTGGTCAGTGCGCATAGAGCGCCCTCTACCGATAAGTCCACCGGACTTTACCATGACCGGCTATCAAACCCTTGATGGAAAACGTTCGGGTTGGCTGGCGAACAGGACACTCAAGGTTGTTGATGTACCTGACCCGGCGATTATCCAAACGCCGGCCCAAAGCGTCAGAACGGGCCGCCGGCCTTTTGTGACCGGTACGGGTGTAGCAGGTGCTACTGTTGTGTTGATGCAGTCGTACAAACCTGAAAATATTTTAGCCACTACTACCGTCGATGGTTATGGGCGATGGACCACGCAGGTTGATAATCTGCTGCCGATAAGCCCACCCGCCTTTACCATGACTGGATATCAGTCGATTGAGGGGAAAAGATCCGGTTGGTTGGCCAATAGAACTATCCAGGTTGTCGATGCTCCCGATCTGGCGATTATCGAAACCCCTGCACAAGGTGTGAAAACAGGACGACGGCCAGTTGTGTCAGGTAGTGGTATTGCGGGCGCGACCGTCGTGTTGCTCAAATCGGGTGACCCGTATAACGCCTTGGCGACCACCACTGTCGATGGCTATGGACGCTGGTCGGTGCAGGTTGATCAGCCTCTGCCGGTCACAAACTCCTTTGTCATGACGGGCTATCAGCAGCTTGACGGTAAAATCGCCCGCTGGTTGGCGAATAGGACCTTCCAGGTAGTGCAGGTTCCCGATGCTCCGGTTATCGAAACCCCTGCCGAAAACCAGACCGTTGGCCGCCAGCCTCTTGTAAAAGGCAGTGGCGTTGTGGGGGCCGTGGTTGAGTTGAATCAGGAGAACAGGCCCGGAATTCCACTTGGGTACGCGGTTGTCGATGGTTTTGGACAATGGTCTGTCCAGATAGAAAGGCCGCTACCCGTCGGGTCCAACTTTAAAATGAGTGGGTATCAGCTTTTGGACCAGGTCAGGTCAGGCTGGATTCCACGCCGAACCATTAATGTCGTGGATAGCAAGAAAATCAAATAGTACTCGAAAGCCCGCAGGTGTTCGTTCTCTGCGGGCTTGTGATCATCAATGCATTAGTCTTGGAGTCGACCCTTGTTGCGGGTCTCATGCATCCGCGCCAATTGCCGCTCCAGCATCGATGGATACGGCTCCATCAAGCGCTCCACACAGCTGGCCCCTTCAGGGCTGGCAATCGGGCGGATACGTGCGCGTTGGCGGATCAACGTGTCCTCACTGATCTTGCGCTCCACCAACAGCAGGTTACGGCTGTGCTGGGACAAGGCCAGGGCATCCTGGGCGATTTCGGTGAGTAGCAGGTCGATCTGGCTAATGCCAAACAGATCGTCACCCACGGTTAGACCCAACTGCAGTTGCAGGGTAATGCCGCTGTCGGCCACTTCGATCTGCAGGGCATGGCCCAGGGCGCGCAACAGCTCGCCGCAGCAGATGGCATTGGTCAGGTAGTCCTCGCCGCTGTCTTCACTGTGGAACAGCATCAGCGTGCTGCCATCGTTCAGGGTGTGCAGTTCGCTCTGGTAGAGCGAAGCGGCCTGGTCGAGGCAGTCGCGGTAGCGTTCGAGCAGTTCGGTCAGGCGGGCACGGGGCAGGCGGCGCAGTTGCTCCTGGGCGCCCAGTTGCACGGCGAGTACGGCACTGTGCTGTGGCTCGGCGTTCTTGACCGCAACGGGTTTGGGCGCAGCGACTGGGGCGGCTGCCGAGGTGTCGCGCAGGTCGGCGAACGGGTCTTCGTCGTCCAGTTCGTCTTCCTCGGCCTTGATCACATGGCGCGGCGCAGGCTTGAGGCCGGCCACCGGGGCGCTTTCGTCGAAGCCTGGGTCGCGCAGGTCGCGCACTTCAAACTCAGGCTCGTCGGCGTAGTCCTCGGCGTCGTCGTACTCAGGCTCGGGCTCGACTTCAGGCGCTTTTGGCTCCGGGGCAAAGCTGGCGTGGAGCTGGCGCGCGAGGTCGCCGATTTCGTCCTGGCGATCAATGGCCGGGGTGTGTTCGTCGATATCCCGCAGCCAGATGCGCAGTTGCATCAACGGCGTGGAGATATGCCGGCCCAGGCGCAGGCTCAAGGCCAGGGCCAAGGCCAGTAGGATCGCGCTCAGAATGCCCATGCTTTGCAGGCTGATGGTCATCGGCTGCTGGAACTGTTGCATATCAAGGCTGATACGCAGTTGGCCGGCCTTCACGTCCTGGAACGTAATATTACTCTGATACAGGCCTTCGGCCTCACCGAGCAGACCGTTTTTCGGGCGTTGCCCGGCCTCGGCCATGATCCGGTTGTCCACGCTATAGATAGCGGCGTGGGCCACGAGCGGGTTCTTGGTCAGGTTGTTGAGCAACACGTTGAGGCTGAGGATGTCGTTGGATACCAGCAACTCAGTCGCCGAAGTGGCAGTCTGGGTTGTCAGGCTCGCGCCCAGGGCGTCAGCTTGCTCGTGCATGGCCTGCTTGAACTGCAAACCCATCACGCAGGCGTAGATCACCAGGGCCAGAGCGACCAGGATCACGTTATGGCTGGCGATGCGCAATGCAATCGGTACACGGCGATGGCGCAGTGCCCGGAAGATCAGCAGGAAGAAGTTATCGGTTTTTACTGGCGTGGGCCGGTTCACTTGCGCTCGGCTCTTGGTCCGTGAAGTTGACGCGCAGTATAGCGACAGGCCCATGGCCGGCAAAGCGCTGGCTGTGCCCGATGGTCACTGAAAGTGGGTAGAATGCGGTTTTTTTCCAGCCTGGGGGTGCGCTTTGCGCGAAATTGTCCTGATCAACATCACGGGTGAAGACCGGCCGGGTCTCACCGCAGCCATTACCGGCGTCCTGGCCCAGGGTGGTGTGAACATTCTCGACATCGGCCAGGCGGTGATCCACGACACCTTGTCGTTCGGCATCCTGGTGGAGATCCCCAGCACCGAACAGGCCTCCTCGGTACTCAAGGACATCCTGTTTACGGCGTATAAGCTCGATCAACAGGTACGTTTCACCCCGGTGTCCGAAGCTGACTACCAGCACTGGGTCGAAGGCCAGGGTAAAAAGCGCCATATCGTCACCCTGTTGACCCGCAAGGTAACGGCTGAGCAGTTGCAGCGCGTCAGTTCGATCACCGCGCAATACGGATTGAATATCGACCATATCGACCGTCTGTCGGGTCGCATGCCCTTGGACACTCCGGCTGACAAAGGCAAGGGCTGCATCGAGTTCTCCGTGCGCGGTGAACCGGCTGATGCGCAAGCGCTACGCGCTGATTTCCTGAGCGTGGCCCAGGAACTGAATGTCGATATCGCCTTCCAGGAAGACTCCCTGTTCCGTCGCAACCGCCGCTTGGCGGTGTTCGACATGGACTCCACCTTGATCGAAGCCGAAGTCATCGACGAGCTGGCCAAGGCGGCCGGTGTGGGCGAGCAAGTCTCGGAGATTACCGAGCGCGCGATGGCCGGCGAGCTGGATTTTCGTGCCAGCTTCAAGGAGCGTCTGGCGCTGCTCAAAGGCTTGGACGTTGGCGTGCTGGATTCGATCGGCGCGTCGCTGCGCCTGACTGAAGGCGCCGAAACCCTGTTCGCCGAACTCAAGCGGCTGGGCTACAAGACCGCCATCCTGTCCGGCGGCTTCACTTACTTTGCCAAGCAGTTGCAGGCCAAGCTGGGCATTGACTATGTATTCGCCAACGAGCTGGAAGTGGTGGATGGCAAAGTGACTGGCGTCGCGGTGGAGCCGATTGTCGACGCCCAGCGCAAGGCCGACCTGCTCAAGGAATTGGCCCATAAGGAAGGCTTGCGCCTGGAGCAGACCATTGCGGTCGGCGACGGCGCCAATGACTTGCCGATGCTGGCGATTGCCGGGTTGGGCGTGGCCTTTCGCGCCAAACCGTTGGTCAAGCAGTCAGCCAAGCAGGCGATTTCGACCTTGGGGTTGGATGGCGTGTTGTATCTGCTGGGCCTGCGTGACCGAGACGGTCAGCTATAAGCCGATCTCACTGTCACTGATCGTTCCCACGCTCCGCGTGGGAGCGCCTCCAGTGACGCTCTGCGTCACGCTTTGGGCGCAGAGCGCCTCGGGCTGCATTCCCACGCGGAGCGTGGGAGCGATCAACTGCAATATCAGGCTTTAGCAGCGGCGATGCCCTGGCCCATCTGCACCGGCGTACCCGCTGCCAGTTCTTCAGCCCACTTCACCTGGTCCGGGCCGAACAACACGATGGCGGTCGATCCCAGTTTGAAGCGACCCAGCTCCGCACCTTTCTCCAGATGAATCGGCGCGCGGGCCGCTTCGTCGTAGCGGAAGGTTTTCAGCTCGCGTTTCGGCGGCGTTACCAAACCGGCCCACACGGTTTCAATCGACGCAACGATCATCGCACCTACCAACACCACGGCCATCGGGCCGCGTTCGGTGTCGAACAAGCAGACAACGCGCTCGTTACGGGCGAACAGCTCCGGCACGTTTTCGGCGGTGGTCTGGTTGACCGAGAAAATCCGCCCTGGCACATACACCATCTCGCGCAGGGTACCGGCCAGTGGCATGTGCACCCGGTGGTAGTCCTTGGGCGACAGGTAAATAGTCGCGAAGTCCCCGCCCATGAACGGCGCAGCCATTGCCGCATCGCCACCGAGCAGTTCCAGCACGCTGAAGCTGTGGCCCTTGGCCTGGAAGATACGACCATGTTCGATCGGGCCTAGCTGGCTGACCGCGCCATCGGCAGGGCTCAGCACTGCGCCTGGGGTTGGAGCTAACGGACGGGCGCCGTCTTTCAGCGCGCGGGTGAAGAAGGCGTTGAAGTGCTCGTAGGCGGTCAGGTCTTCCACCAGGGCCTGGGACATGTCCACTTGGTAGCGCTTGGCGAACCAGGCAGTGAAGGCGTTCTTGAACCAGCGCACGCGGCACTCGGCGATACAGCCGGCCAGGCGCGACAGCAAGTGGTGCGGCAGCAAGTACTGGCTGAGGATAAACAACTGCTTTTTCATAACTGTCCTTAAACCTTAAATCTCAACGGGGGTGTCGGGGTGGTTGCCCCATTCGCCCCAGGAACCGGCATAACCTTTGACTCGCGGATAACCGAGCGCCTTGGCCACCAGGTAGGTGAAGCCAGAGCGGTGGTGAGTCTGGCAGTGGGTGATGATTTCTTTGTCTTTGGTCAGCCCGAGGTCTTCGAGGATTTGCGGCATGTCACGGCGGATACGCAGGCTGCGCGCCTTGTCCATGCCGGCGGTCCATTCGAAGTTCACCGCGCCGGGAATGTGGCCGCCCTTGGCTGCGAGCACTTTCTCGCCGGAATACTCCAGCGGGCCACGAGCGTCCCAGATCCCCAGGTCGGCCGCGCCGAGGCGGCTTTGCAGGTATTCGCGGGTGGCTGTGGGGCCGTCGTGCAGCGTAAGGCTGACCGGGCCGCCGGCTGCTGGGGGCGCATCGGTGGAAAGCGGGTGCCCTTCCTCCAGCCAAGCCAGCAGGCCACCGTCGAGGTAGTGATATTTCTGGTGGCCGATCACGTCGAGCATCCAGATAAAACGCCCGGCCCAACCGCCGCCTTCGTCGTCATAGACCACATAGGTGGCGTCCGGGGTGTGGCCCAGTTCGCCGAACAGTTTTTCCAGGTCGGCCTTGCTTGGTAGCAGGCCGGGTGCCGGTGGCTGTCCCAGTTGGGTGCGCTTGGGGTCAACGAAGTGCGCGCCGGGGATATGCCCTTCGGCGTAGCGGGCGACACTGGTGAGGTCTACCAGTATCAAGTGCTTGGAATCGAGGCGACCCAACAGGTCGGCGGATTCGATCACCAGCGGCAAGCCAGAGAAGTCAGGCATGTGAGGTCTCCTGGGCACAAATGTTGGCGATAAAGGCCGGTGATTGTAGCGCAAGCATCAGGCGCTGCGGTTGGTAAAGCTGTGCAGGGCTTTCTCGATGCATTGGGCGGTTTTGCCGAACGCCTGCACGGTGGTTTCCGAGAACGGCCCGCCGCCTTGGTCCGCCACGATCAGCATGACCACGCGACCGTTGCAGCTCAGTGAGCGCAACAGCAAGTGCTCGCCAATAAATAGACGACGCAGGATTGGTGGCAGCAATGCGGAAAACTGCGCATGGTTGTCGGGGTTCAGGCGTACCTGGGCGGACTTTTCCAGCAGGCGTTGCAGTAACGTGCTGTTGACCACATCCAGGCTCAGGTGAGCCGCGTCCTTGGGCAGGCCATCGGCCTGGTGTACACGCAAGGTGCTCAAGGCGCGATCTGCCATGAATATCAGTACCCGCTGCATGCCACTGGCGACCAGGGCTTCCTTGGCGCAAGTGGTCAGGTGCATGGCGTTGGCAAAGCGGCTCGGCTCCACCAGCAACTCGGTGCAACGCGTGCGCCACACGGCCAAGGCTTCGGCAGTGGGCGGTGGTGCAGGCAGCAAGCCGCGATGGACTTTCTGTACGTGCCACGGCCAGATCAGCGACAGCGCCGGGTGCCAGAGGTCGGGCATCAAGGTGGTACGAGCACTGGTCACCGCTTGTTGGTGGGCTTGCTGTTGCACATCGCTCAACGGCGTTTGCAGGTACAGCGCCGTCAGGTATTGCCAGCGCTCAGTGTGCGGGCAGGTCCAGGATTCCTGGGCCGACATCGCCAGGCCGTTGGCCAGCAACACGGTGTTGGCCGGCTGGTTCAGCCAGCGTCGCAGGTTGGGCTCGGCATCGAGCAATTGCTGGTGGCGCAGGGCATCGTCTTGACGGGCAATGTGCAGCGCCTTGACCAGCAGGCGTTGCTCGGCCAACAGCAACTTGTAGCCCTGTGAAACCCAGATCGGCAGGTGCCAGGCTTCGGTCAAGCCCAGGCACAGGTCAAGCAAACGCACGCCGAACAGCTGTTGCTCGACCTGGCGCGCCGATTGGCCTTTATGGATCACCCGCAACTCCCACTCCTCCAGGAGCTTGGGGTAGGCGACGGCCATCGGCCACAGCGGCGACAGAAACAGCAGGCTGCCCCAGTGGATGTCCTGCCACAGCCGCGCCAGGCGACTGCCGAACAAACCGTTGGCTTGCTGGGATGCGTGCTGGCTGATCAGCAACAGCTGACGCAAGGCCACGGGGATTTCCCGGGCGGGTACCGAAGGCAGGCGCGCCAACAACTCTTCGGCACGTTTGAGGCCCAGACGGTTAAGTGCGACTTCAAGGTTTTCTGCAGGTTCGGTCAGGCTGCCGTGGGCGTGGCTGTTGGCTTCGCGCATCACACTCAGCACCAGGGCCGGACTGTTTTGCATCAACTCAGCAATATCTCGCAATGAACTGCGGCTATCGCGAATGGCTTTGCACACGCGTTCATGGCTGGCCTGGGGCACGGGCAGCAGCACGTCGTCCAGGCACTTGATCCAAGCGGCGAGGGTAGTGGGGCGGTTTGTTGGGACTGTCGTTTCAATTGCCATGATTGGGGCGCGATCATCACTTGCGTTCAACACGCCCGGAACGGGCCGAATTGGCTTTTCGCCTTAACGGGCTATAGTCTGGCGCAGTTTTGCCGATAAGTAGAACAAGAGTTTTCTGCTGCACCCCATATGTCCATGAACCCGACGGCGCAAGTACCCCTCTCCTATGGCTAAAATTATCGGCATCATTGTCGTCATCGCAAGTGTGCTCGGAGGGTACGTCCTCTCCCACGGTAAAATCGCCGCACTGATCCAGCCTTTCGAAGTGCTGATTATCGGCGGTGCCGCGTTCGGCGCATTTTTGCAGGCCAACCCAGGCTATATGACCATGCACGTGGTCAAGAAGTCCCTGGGCATGTTCAGTTCGCGCTTCTCCCACACGTTTTATCTGGAAGTGCTGGGGCTGATCTACGAGATCCTCAACAAAAGCCGCCGTGAAGGCATGATGGCGATCGAAGGCGATATCGAAGACGCTGCGGCCAGCCCGATTTTTGCCAAGTACCCGGCCGTGCTTAAAGACGAGCGCATGACCGCGTATATCTGTGATTACCTGCGCATCATGTCCTCCGGCAACATGGCGCCTCACGAGCTGGAAGGCCTGTTCGACATGGAGTTGTTCAGCCTCAAGGAAGAGCTGGAGCATCCTTCCCACGCCGTGACCGGCATTGCCGACGGCATGCCCGGTTTTGGTATTGTCGCGGCGGTACTGGGGATCGTGGTGACCATGGCGTCCCTGGGAGAGGGCGATCAGGCGGCCATCGGCATGCACGTAGGTGCGGCGCTGGTGGGCACCTTCTTCGGTATTCTCGCCGCCTATGGTTTCTTCGGCCCGCTCGCCACCTCCCTGGCCCACGATGCCAAGGAAGAGATCAACCTCTACGAAGCGATCAAGGCGTGCCTGGTGGCATCGGCGTCGGGCATGCCGCCGTCGTTGGCCGTGGAGTTCGGGCGCAAGGTGTTGTACCCGAAACACCGCCCAAGTTTCTCCGAGCTGGAACAAGCGGTTCGCGGTCGCTAAGCCATGGAAAACAACCAGCCGATCATCATCAAGCGCGTCAAGCGCTTCGCTGCGGGGCACCATGGCGGTGCCTGGAAAATCGCCTTCGCCGACTTTGCCACGGCGATGATGGCGTTCTTCCTGGTGTTGTGGCTGATGTCCACCGCTACGCCAGAACAGAAAATCGCCATCGCCGGCTACTTCAAGGACCCGATTGGCTTTTCGGAAAGCGGTACGCCGTTTGTCATTGACCTGGGCGGCTCGCCGGAACTGGCGCCCGAGCGCACCATCAACCCGGAAGTGCAAACTGAATCGCCTCAGGAAAAAATCCCGATTGAGCGCGACACTGTCGAATCCATGGCCGAGCAGGTCGAACAGGAGCGACTGGAACTGTTGCTGCAGGAATTGCAGAACAAGGTTGAAGAAAACCCACAGTTGCTGAAGTTCAAGGACCAGATTTCCTTCGAGATCACCCCCGAGGGGCTGCGCATCCAGATTACCGATGCGGCCAACCGGCCGATGTTCGACTCTGGCAGTGCGCGGTTGAAGCCGTACTTTGAAGACATCCTGCTGGCCATGGCTGACACCATCAAGGCGGTGCCGAACAAAATCAGCATCAGCGGGCATACCGACGCCAAGCCCTACGCGGGCCAGGGTGATTTCGGCAACTGGGAACTCTCGGCCAACCGCGCCAATGCTGCCCGGCGTGCGCTGGTGGCCGGCAGCTACCCGGACCCGCAAGTGGCGCGGGTAGTGGGTTTTGCCTCCTCGCAACTGTTTGATCCCAAAGACCCGTTCAACCCGGTCAACCGCCGTATCGACATCGTGGTGCTGACCAAAAAAGCCCAGCGTGCGATTGAAGGCGATCACCCCCCGCCACCGGCACCGACCCAGGGCGACGGTGCGCCAGGCGAAGTGCCGGCCGACCCCAACGCGCTACCGCCGGAGCAGGAACCGCTGCCAGCCCATGAGCTGCGCCAGAAGCTGAACCTGTTTGATGATGGGGGCGTCAAGGATCCTACGACGCCTGCGCCGAAGCCGTAAGCTCCAGATACAACGAGGCCGCGATAATCGCGGCCTTGTTGTATCTGCGCTGTCATAGATATCTACACAATTTTGGGGCGACGCTGGGCCTGTGGCGAGGGAGCTTGCTCCCGTGACGGCCTGACAGCCGGCGCCTATCTACCTGACGCCCTCAATCCAAATGTGGGAGCTGGCTTGCCTGCGATGGCGATTTGCCGATGTACATATCCATTCCTGCGGTAACGGCCACCGATACCGATGCTGCATTGTAGGAGCGAGCTTGCTCGCGAAAAACGTCAACGATAACGCGTGTATCCAGGATGCCCGCGTTGCGCTTGAGGTCTTCGCGAGCAAGCTCGCTCCTACAGAGGTGGGGGGCTGCTTAGTAGCTGCTCTCGGGCAAGCTCGCAATAATCGACCGATAGCTGTTCATCCGCTGCTGCTGCACGCGCCCATCTTCCAGTGCCTTGAGCAGCGCACAGCCCGGCTCGCGGTCGTGTTTGCAGTCGCGGAAGCGGCAGGTGCCGATCAGGTCGTTGAACTCAATAAAGCCGGCTTCCACATCGCTACGGCTGACGTGGCCCAAGCCAAATTCACGGATACCCGGCGAGTCGATCAACTCGCCGCCGCCCGGGAAGTGGAACAGCCGTGCGGTGGTGGTGGTGTGGGTGCCCTGGCCGGACAGCTCCGACAGCGGGCCCACGCGGGTTTCGACTTCCGGCAACAGGCTGTTGACCAGCGACGACTTGCCCACGCCAGACTGGCCGACGAACACGCTGATCCGCCCGTCCAACTGCTGTTGCAGCTGTTCCATGCCGTTGCCGTGGTGAGCCGACACTTCCAGCACCGGGTAGCCCAGGGTGCGGTAGACCGCCAGCAATGCGTTGAGCGCCGGGGCGTTCTGCTCGTCGATCAGGTCGAATTTGTTCAGCAGCAGCAACGGGCGGATGCCAGCATGCTCAGCCGCGACCAGGTAACGGTCGATCAGGTTGGCATGGGGCTCGGGCAGTGGCGCGAACACGATCACGATCATGTCGACGTTGGCCGCCACCGGCTTGAGCTGCCCACGGCTGTCGGGGCGGCGCAGTTCGGTGCTGCGCGGCAACTGGGCGACGATGACGCCGATGCCCTGGTTGCCGGCACGCCACACCACCTTGTCGCCGGTGACCAGCGCGGGCAGGTTGGCGCGCAGGTGGCAACGGAACACCTGGCCTGCGAGTTCGCCTTCGAGCGCCTCGACTTCGACCTGCACACCAAAGTGCGCGATCACCAGGCCCGTTTGTTCGGGGCCCAGGTCGCCGCCCTCGAGCGCTTCCACGGCTGAGGATTCACGTTTGGCGGCGCGGGCGGCGCGTTCACCTTGAATCTTTTCGATGCGCCAGTTTTGGCGACGGTTGAGCTGGCGTTTGGCCATTGGTGTTCCGTGTCGATAATGCAAAAGTTGGGTAAAACGGCCGCGAGTCTAGCACGCCCCCGCCTGCTAAACTGCCCGGCTACGCCAAGGTGCCAAGAGAATCAAGCCATGCAAAACCCACAGAACCTGATTTGGATCGATCTGGAAATGACCGGTCTGAACCCCGACACCGACGTCATCATCGAGATGGCGACCATTGTCACCGACAGCAACCTCAACACCTTGGCCGAAGGCCCGGTGATCGCCATCCACCACAGCGACGCCGTACTCGCCACCATGGACGAGTGGAACACCCGCACCCACGGTAACTCCGGGCTGACCCAGCGCGTGCGCGACAGCCGCATCAGCATGGCCGAAGCCGAGGCCGAAACTATCGCCTTCCTGGAAAAATGGGTGCCCAAGGGCAAGTCGCCAATCTGCGGCAATAGCATCTGCCAGGATCGTCGCTTCCTTTATACGCACATGAAGGGGCTGGAAAGTTACTTCCACTACCGCAACCTGGACGTGTCGACCTTGAAGGAACTGGCTGCGCGTTGGGCGCCGGAAGTCAAAGACAGCTTCCATAAAGGCAGCACGCACCTGGCGCTGGACGATATTCGTGAGTCGATTGCCGAGTTGCAGCATTACCGCAAGCATTTCATCAAGGCTTGATTCTGCGGCGCCAGTGAGTGCGCCATCGCAGGCAAGCCAGCTCCCACATTTGACTGCATTCGCAAATTCAAAGTGTGGGAGCTGGCTTGCCTGCGATACAGGCGACGCGGTTTATCGCCAAGCGCCCCCTTTTGGTGCCCTCGGCAAATGATTAGACTGCCGGCCTCTCTGTCAGGATCGCCATCATGTTGCTGATGCTCTACCTCGTCGCCATCACCGCCGAAGCCATGACTGGCGCCCTGTCCGCGGGTCGGCGTGGCATGGACTGGTTTGGCGTGGTGCTGATCGCTTGCGTGACAGCCCTGGGCGGCGGTTCGGTGCGCGATGTGTTGCTCGGCCACTACCCGCTGACCTGGGTCAAACACCCGGAATACTTGGTGCTGACCTCTGTCGCGGCGCTGGTGACGATCTTTATCGCACCGCTGATGCGCCACCTGCGCTCGCTGTTCCTGGCGCTGGATGCGGTGGGGTTGGTGGCCTTCACCCTGATCGGCTGCATGACCGCCCTGGAAATGGGCCACGGCATGTTGGTGGCGTCGGTCAGCGGGGTCATCACCGGGGTATTCGGCGGCATCCTGCGGGATATCTTCTGTAACGACATCCCGCTGATCTTCCGCCGCGAGCTGTATGCCAGCGTGTCGTTCCTGGCTGCCTGGTTCTACTTGCTGTGCCTGTACCTGAAGCTGCCCAGCGAGCAAGCGATTCTGCTGACGCTGTTCAGTGGCTTCCTGTTACGCCTGCTGGCGATCCGGTTTCACTGGGAGATGCCCAAGTTCGTCTACAACGACGATGTGCACTAGCGCGCAGCGTGTTGCTCCAGCGCCCATTCCACGTGTTCGCGTACCAACTCCGACGGGTAGTCCCGCCGCGCCTTCAAGGCTTCCAGTACCGGAATGCTCGACGGCGCATTACCCAGGCCCACCGCCAGGTTGCGTAACCAGCGCTCGTAACCGGCGCGGCGCAGGGGTGAGCCCTCGGTGCTGCTGAGGAATTTATCCTCGTCCCACATAAACAATTCGGCCAGTTCAGCGTTATCCAGATTGTGCCGTGGCTTGAAATCGCTTTCGGCGGTAGGTCGAGCGAAACGATTCCACGGGCAAACGATCTGACAGTCATCGCAGCCAAATACCCGGTTACCAATCAGTGGGCGCAGGTCTTCGGGGATAGCGCTCTTGAGTTCGATGGTCAGGTACGAAATGCAGCGTCGCGCGTCCAGCACGTAAGGGCCGACGAAGGCGTTGGTGGGGCAGATGTCCAGACACGCCGTGCAGCGGCCGCAGTGCTCGGTGGTGTGGGGTGGGTCTACCGGCAACGGTAGATCGACAAACAGTTCGCTCAGGAAGAAATAACTGCCGGCCTTGCGGTTGAGAACCAGGGTGTTTTTACCGATCCAGCCCAGGCCCGCTTGCTCGGCAATGGCTTTTTCCAGGACGGGCGCGCTGTCGACGAAGGCGCGAAAGCCGAACGGCCCGATCTGCGCCTGGATGCGGTCGGCCAGTTGCTGCACGCGCTTGCGGATCAGCTTGTGGTAATCGCGGCCCAGGGCGTAGCGCGAGATGTAGGCTTTTTCTGGTTGGGCCAGCAATTGCGCCATCTGGGTGTCGCCAGGCAGGTAGTCCATGCGCAGTGAAACCACGCGCAAGGTGCCGGGCACCAGCTCGTCCGGGTGGGAGCGTTTGCTGCCGTGGGCGCCCATGTACTCCATCTCGCCGTGGTAACCCGCGTCGAGCCAGCGTTGCAGGTGCTGTTCATGCTCAGCCAGGTCGAGGCCGCTGATGCCCACTTGTTGAAAGCCCAGCTCGCGACCCCAGTCTTTGATCGATTGGGCTAGGGCGGGCAGATCGGAGGTAATAGCAGGCATGAGACACGGGAAACCACAGGTTAGATGCGTATAATTCTGCCAGACATCGGAGCTTGAAGACGCATGCCTCAGACAAAACACCCAATTACCGACGTTCAGCTGTTGTTGCCCGGCCATTTGCCGCAACTGGCTGCGCGTTCCCCGGACGCCCATAAGGGCCAGTTCGGCCACCTGTTGGTCATCGGTGGTGACCGTGGCTTTGGCGGCGCAGCGTTGCTGAGCAGCGAAAGTGCCCTGCGCAGCGGCGCCGGCATGGTCTCGCTGGCGACGCGGCCGGAACACGTGCCGGCCGCTCTGGCTCGGCTGCCGGAGGTCATGGCCGTCGGCGTGAGCTCGGCCAACCAGTTGATGGGCCTGCTGGAAAAAATCTCGGTGATCGTCATTGGCCCAGGCCTGGGCGATGCCGCCTGGGGCAAGAGCCTGTTGTCGGTCGCGGCCAA
Source organism: Pseudomonas sp. PA-7-1E (assembly GCF_021605325.1). Lineage (NCBI taxonomy): Bacteria > Pseudomonadati > Pseudomonadota > Gammaproteobacteria > Pseudomonadales > Pseudomonadaceae > Pseudomonas > Pseudomonas sp. PA-7-1E. Next base: position 17,132 of record NZ_WKFA01000004.1, on the reverse strand, counting down.
TGCCAGCCTGCCGCAGGTGTGGGATGCCGACGCGCTCAATCAACTGGCCACTGGCAGCGTCGAGCTGCCGGCCAACTGTGTGATTACCCCGCATCCGGGCGAAGCTGCGCGTTTGTTGGGGCTATCGACAGCCGAGGTTCAGGCAGATCGCCTTAAGGTGGCGCGCGCGTTGAGTCAGAAATTCAATGCAGTGGCTATCCTCAAGGGTGCTGGCAGTTTGATTGCCAGCCCGGATGGACGGCTTGCCCGTTGTGATCAAGGCCACCCGGCAATGGCGGCGGCGGGGCTCGGTGATGTCTTGGCCGGCCTGGTCGGGGCACTATTGGCTCAGGGGATGCTCGCGTACGAAGCGAGCTGCCTGGCCGTGTGGTTGCACGCGACCGCCGGATACCTCCAGGGCAGTTTTGGTCGCGGCTTGGCTGCCAGCGACCTGATCCCCGCCATTCGTCAATTGCTGGAGGAGCAGTCGCCGTGCCTGAAGTAATTCTTTTCCTGGCAGATGAAGAGGCCATGGTCGCGTTGGGCCAGCGTATTTCACAGGTCACGCAAGGGGCCGGGTTGATCTTTCTCGAGGGTGATTTGGGCGCAGGCAAAACCACACTGTCCCGAGGGATTATTCGCGGCCTTGGCCATACCGGCGCGGTAAAAAGCCCGACCTTCACGTTGGTCGAGCCCTACGAGATCGGCGACGTGCGTGCTTTCCACTTCGACCTCTATCGCCTGGTCGATCCGGAAGAGTTGGAGTTCATGGGCATCCGTGATTACTTCGACGATGATGCGCTGTGCCTGATCGAGTGGCCAAATAAAGGCACAGGCTTTTTGCCAAAGCCGGACCTGACCATTACCATTACGCCGCATGAGCACGGACGTCAGCTGAAGTTGTTGCCCCAGAGCCCACGCGCTGAGTCGTGGTGTGCTGCTCTGGCATTGGAATTCAAATAATTGGTGGGGTTAGGTATGCGCTTTCGCGCGTTGGTTGCTGTCGTGGGGGTGTTGCTTGCGGCAATGACTGTCAATGCTCTGGCTGCTTCACAGGTGAAAAGTGTTCGCCTGTGGCGAGCGCCGGATAACACGCGACTGGTGTTCGACCTGTCTGGCCCGGTCCAGCACAGCGTCTTTACCTTGACGGCGCCTGATCGCCTGGTGATCGATATCAACGGTGCCAGCCTGGCCGCGCCGCTGAAAGTCTCCACCGCCAACACGCCCATCACCGCCATGCGCTCTGCCCAGCGTACGCCGACCGACCTGCGTGTGGTCATTGACCTGAAAAAGGCCGTGACCCCCAAAAGCTTCTCCCTGGCCCCCAACGCCCAGTACGGCAACCGCCTGGTGGTCGACCTGTTCGACAACCCCGCCGACGCCGCACCGCCGCCTGCGCCAACGCCAAGCGTGGCGACGGTGCCTGCGGTGCCGGTCAACCCTTCGCAACCCCAGGTCAAGCTGCCACCGCCGCCGCCTGCACCGGCAGGCAAGCGCGACATTATCGTGGTGATCGACGCCGGCCACGGTGGCGAAGACCCGGGGGCTTCCGGCTCACGGGGCCAGCACGAGAAGGACGTGGTACTGGCCATCGCTCGTGAGCTGCAACGCCAGGTCAATGGCATGAAAGGCTACCGCGCCGAGCTGACCCGTACCGGTGACTACTTCATTCCGTTGCGTGGCCGTACCGAAATTGCCCGTAAGAAGGGCGCTGACCTGTTCGTGTCCATTCACGCCGACGCCGCGCCTTCAACCGCTGCCTTTGGCGCCTCGGTATTTGCCCTGTCGGATCGCGGCGCTACCTCCGAGACTGCGCGCTGGCTGGCCGACAGTGAAAACCGTTCCGACTTGATCGGCGGGGCCGGCAACGTGTCCCTTGATGACAAGGACAAGATGCTCGCAGGCGTACTGCTCGACCTGTCGATGACCGCCTCGCTGACCTCCAGCCTCAACGTGGGCCAGAAAGTCCTGAGCAATATCGGCCGCGTGACCTCGCTGCACAAGCAGCGCGTAGAACAAGCCGGGTTCATGGTGTTGAAATCGCCGGATATCCCGTCGATCCTGGTGGAAACCGGGTTTATCTCCAACGCCAACGAAGCGTCGAAACTGGCCAGCGCCAGCCACCAGCAAGCGCTGGCGCGCTCGATCAGCGCCGGCGTGCGCCAGTTCTTCCAGCAGAACCCGCCGCCGGGCACCTACATCGCCTGGCTGCGTGACTCCGGCAAAATCGCCCAGGGCCCGCGTGACCATCGTGTGCAACCCGGTGATACCGTTGCCATGCTGGCGGTCCGTTTCCAGGTCACGCCTGCAGCCTTGCGCAGCGCCAATAACCTGAAAACCGACGAGTTGAAGATCGGCCAGGTGTTGACCATCCCCGGCACCTCATTGGCGGCGCAGTGATGAGCGAATCCACCTTGAACAGCGGCTCGCGCATTGAATTGCTCAGCCCGCGCCTTGCCAACCAGATCGCTGCGGGTGAGGTGGTTGAGCGCCCGGCGTCGGTAATCAAGGAGTTGCTGGAAAACAGCATCGACTCCGGCGCCAAACGCATTGATGTCGATGTGGAGCAGGGCGGCGTCAAGCTGCTGCGGGTACGTGACGATGGCAGTGGCATCTCTTCGGATGACCTGCCCCTGGCCCTGGCCCGTCACGCCACCAGCAAGATCCGCGACCTGGAAGACCTGGAGCGGGTCATGAGCCTGGGCTTTCGTGGTGAGGCCCTGGCCTCCATCAGCTCCGTGGCCCGCCTGACCCTGACCTCCCGCACCCGCAGCGCCGAGCAGGCCTGGCAGGTGGAAACCGAAGGCCGCGACATGGCGCCTCGGGTCCAGCCTGCGGCGCATCCGGTGGGCACCTCGGTGGAAGTGCGCGACCTGTTCTTCAATACCCCGGCGCGGCGCAAGTTCCTCAAGGCCGAAAAAACCGAATTCGATCACCTGCAAGAAGTCATCAAGCGCCTGGCCTTGGCGCGTTTCGATGTGGCCTTTCACCTGCGCCACAATGGCAAGACCATCCTCAGCCTGCACGAAGCCAACGACGACGCCGCGCGTGCTCGGCGGGTGGCAGCGGTGTGTGGCAGCGGGTTCCTGGAACAGGCGCTGCCGATTGAGATCGAGCGCAATGGCTTGAGGTTGTGGGGCTGGGTCGGGTTGCCGACGTTCTCCCGCAGCCAGGCCGACTTACAGTATTTTTTTGTGAACGGCCGGGCGGTCCGCGACAAACTGGTGGCCCATGCGGTACGCCAGGCTTATCGCGATGTGCTGTTCAACGGGCGACACCCGACCTTTGTACTGTTCTTTGAGGTTGACCCTTCGGTGGTCGACGTCAATGTGCACCCGACCAAGCATGAGGTGCGCTTCCGTGACGGGCGCATGGTGCATGACTTCCTGTATGGCACGCTGCACCGTGCCCTGGGTGATGTGCGCCCGGATGATCAATTGTCGGCGCCGATCGTCACCGCGGTGGTGCGCCCGAGCGGTCCCGAGGCCGGTGAGTTCGGGCCGCAAGGTGAAATGAGCCTGGCGGCCAACCTGCTGCAATCGCCGCAGGCGCAGCCAGCCTACACGGCGCCGAATTCGGGTGCCGGTGCGGGTTATCAGTACCAATACACACCGCGCCCGCAATCGACGGCGCCGGTGGCCGAAGCCCAGGCGGCGTACCGTGAGTTTTTCGCGCCGTTGCCGGGTGCCGAGCCGGGTGCTGCTGTGGCGTTGCCCGAAGGCGGCGGTGATATTCCGCCGCTGGGCTATGCCCTGGCGCAGCTCAAAGGCATTTATATCCTCGCCGAAAACGCCCATGGCCTGGTGCTGGTGGACATGCACGCTGCCCATGAACGGATCATGTACGAGCGCCTGAAGATCGCCATGGCCAGCGAAGGCCTCAGCGGCCAGCCGCTGCTGGTGCCCGAATCCCTGGCGGTGAGCCAGCGTGAAGCCGACTGCGCAGAAGAACATCACAGTGTGTTCCAGAAGCTGGGCTTCGAACTGCAACGCCTGGGCCCGGAAACCCTGGCGATCCGCCAGATTCCCGCGCTGCTCAAGCAGGCCGAGGCCAACCGCCTGGTGGCCGACGTACTGGCAGACCTGATGGAGTACGGCACCAGTGACCGTATCCAGGCGCATATCAACGAATTGCTCGGCACCATGGCCTGCCACGGCGCCATCCGCGCCAACCGCCGCCTGGCCCTGCCGGAAATGAACGGCCTGCTGCGCGACATGGAAAACACCGAGCGCAGCGGCCAATGCAACCATGGCCGACCGACCTGGACCCAGATGGGCCTGGATGATTTGGACAAACTGTTCTTGCGCGGCCGCTGATGAGTGCCTTGCCCCCCGCCATTTTCCTGATGGGCCCCACGGCCGCCGGCAAGACCGACCTGGCCATCGAGCTGACCAAGGTGCTGCCCTGTGAGTTGATCAGCGTCGACTCTGCCCTGGTTTACCGGGACATGGATATCGGTACGGCCAAGCCGTCGAAGGCGCTGTTGGCCCAATATCCGCACAAGTTGATCGACATCATCGACCCCGCGCAGAGCTATTCGGCGGCGGACTTTCGCACCGACGCCCTGGCGGCCATGGCCGAGATCACCGCGCGCGGCAATATCCCGCTGCTGGTGGGCGGCACCATGCTCTATTACAAGGCGTTGCAGGAAGGCTTGGCCGATATGCCGCCTGCCGATGCCCAGGTGCGCGCCGAACTTGAAGATGAGGCTGCGCGCCTTGGCTGGCAGGCCCTTCACGACCAGTTGGCGGCGGTAGACCCGGTGTCTGCGGAACGTATTCACCCCAATGACCCCCAGCGGCTCACACGCGCCCTGGAAGTCTGGCGCGTCAGTGGCCAGACCATGACTGAACATCGCCTGAAACAAACTGCGCAAAGTACTGATGCAGGCGCATCTGGACAGTCACAATTGCCCTATACTGTGGCGAATCTGGCCATCGCTCCGGCAAACCGCCAGGTGTTGCATGAACGAATTGCACAAAGATTCACAATAATGTTGGAACAGGGGTTTGTGGACGAGGTCGTAGCATTGCGTTCAAGAGGCGACCTGCATGCAGGGCTGCCTTCGATACGTGCTGTAGGCTACCGCCAAGTCTGGGATCATCTGGATGGCAAGCTGACGTCCGCCGAAATGCAGGAGCGCGGCATCATTGCCACGCGCCAATTGGCGAAGCGCCAGTTCACCTGGCTGCGCAGCTGGAGCGATTTGCACTGGTTGGACAGCCTGGACAGCGACAATCTGTCACGCGCCTTGAAATACTTGGGAACGGTCTCCATATTGAGCTGAGTCCTTGCAATTGCCGTCTATCCTTGGGGGTGTGACGGCCATAAGCTATCTATTTTCCGATTTTTTATTATTGATCCTTAAAGGAGTGCGGCACATGTCAAAAGGGCATTCGCTACAAGACCCTTACTTGAATACTTTACGTAAAGAGAAAGTTGGGGTTTCCATCTATCTGGTCAACGGCATCAAGCTGCAAGGTACGATCGAGTCGTTCGACCAATTCGTTATCCTGCTGAAAAACACCGTCAGCCAGATGGTTTACAAGCACGCTATCTCGACAGTCGTTCCAGTTCGTCCAATCCGTCTGCCTAGCGCAGCAGGTGATGAACAGGGTGACGCTGAGCCAGGTAACGCCTGATAGGAGTCTCCTTTGTTCTTTGAGCGCCACGGTGGTGGTGAGCGAGTAATCCTCGTTCACTTGGATGGACAGGACCCTGAGGCGCGCGAAGATCCGCAGGAGTTTCAGGAGTTGGCAAATTCGGCCGGCGCCGAGACCGTTGCGTTTTTTAACGTGCCGCGTCATCGGCCAACCGCCAAATACCTGATTGGCAGCGGCAAGGTCGAGGAACTGCGCGACCTGGTTCATGCCGAAGAAGCCGATCTGGTGATCTTCAATCACACCCTCACGCCCAGTCAGGAACGTAACCTCGAACGTGTTTTCGAGTGTCGCGTGATCGACCGTACCGGTCTGATTCTCGATATTTTCGCCCAACGCGCCCGCACCCATGAAGGTAAGCTCCAGGTTGAACTGGCCCAGCTTGACCACATGAGCACGCGCCTGGTTCGCGGCTGGACTCACCTTGAGCGTCAGGGTGGCGGTATCGGCATGCGTGGCCCGGGTGAAACCCAGCTGGAAACCGACCGGCGTCTGCTGCGGGTTCGCCTGCGCCAGATCAAGGGCCGCCTGGAAAAAGTGCGCAGCCAGCGTGAACAGTCGCGACGTGGCCGTTCCCGTGCGGATATCCCGACCGTGTCCCTGGTGGGGTACACCAACGCCGGCAAGTCCACGTTGTTCAATAACGTGACCAAGTCGGATGTGTACGCGGCCGACCAACTGTTCGCCACCCTCGACCCGACCCTGCGGCGTCTGGACATCGACGACCTGGGGCCGATTGTGCTGGCCGATACTGTGGGTTTCATTCGTCACCTGCCCCACAAGCTCGTCGAGGCATTTCGGTCTACGCTCGAAGAGTCGAGCAATTCCGACCTGCTGTTGCACGTGATCGATGCGGCCGAACCGGATCGCATGTTGCAGATTGAACAGGTCATGGTGGTGCTGGGCGAGATTGGTGCCCAGGACTTGCCGATCCTCGAGGTCTATAACAAACTCGATTTGCTTGAAGGCGTTGAGCCACAGATTCAGCGCGACGAGAACGGCAAGCCCCAGCGGGTCTGGTTGTCGGCGCGAGATGGCAGTGGCTTGGAGTTGCTGGAACAAGCCATTGCCGAATTGCTCGGCAGCGATTTGTTCGTCGGCACCTTGCGCTTGCCGCAGCGTTTTGCTCGACTGCGTGCACAGTTTTTCGAGTTGGGCGCGGTACAGAAAGAAGAACACGACGAAGAAGGTGTCAGCTTGCTGGCCGTTCGATTGCCACGCTCGGAACTCAATCGGCTGGTCAGCCGAGAGGGTGTTGTACCGGCAGAGTTCATCGAACAACACACTTTGCAATAAAAGCCTGAGAAAGCGGTTGTGCCGCAGTAGCAGGCATTCTGTAGCATTGGTCGGCGCGCCGTGGGTGCGTCTTTGCTTTATCAGATGGAGAGCGCTATGGCTTGGAATGAGCCGGGTGGCAACTCGAATAATCAGGATCCTTGGGGTGGTAAGCGCCGCAATAATGGCGACCGCAAGGGGCCACCGGATCTCGACGAGGCCTTCCGAAAGCTGCAGGAAAGCCTGAATGGGTTGTTCGGTGGTGGAAAAAAACGTGGTGGTGACGACGGCGGTCGCACAAGCAAGGGCGGTGGCTATGGCCTGCTGGGCCTGGGTCTTGTCGTGCTCGCTGCCGTATGGCTGTACAGCGCGGTCTACGTGGTGGACGAGCAGGAGCAAGCCGTGGTGCTGCGCTTCGGCAAGTACTACGAGACTGTCGGGCCAGGCCTGAACATCTATTTCCCGCCGATCGACAAGAAGTACATGGAGAACGTGACGCGTGAGCGTGCGTACACCAAGCAGGGCCAGATGCTGACCGAAGACGAGAACATCGTCGAAGTGCCGCTGACCGTGCAGTACAAGATCAGCAACCTGCAAGACTTCGTGCTGAACGTTGATCAGCCGGAAATCAGCCTGCAACACGCAACCGAAAGTGCCCTGCGCCACGTGGTGGGTTCCACCGCCATGGACCAGGTGCTCACCGAAGGTCGTGAGTTGATGGCCAGCGAAATCAAGGAGCGTCTGCAACGCTTCCTCGACACTTACCGCACCGGTATCACCGTTACCCAGGTGAACGTACAGAGCGCAGCGGCACCGCGTGAAGTGCAGGAAGCCTTTGACGACGTGATCCGTGCACGTGAAGACGAGCAGCGTTCGCGCAACCAGGCTGAAACCTATGCCAACGGCGTTGTGCCGGAAGCCCGTGGTCAGGCCCAGCGCATCCTTGAAGATGCCAACGGTTACCGCGATGAGGTGGTCTCCCGCGCCAAGGGTGAGGCAGATCGTTTCACCAAGCTGGTCGCCGAGTACCGCAAGGCTCCTGAAGTGACCCGCGAGCGTCTGTACCTGGACACCATGCAGGAAGTCTTCAGCAACACCAGCAAGGTTCTCGTGACCGGCAGCAAAGGTGGGCAGAACAACCTGCTGTACCTGCCGCTGGACAAGATGATCGAAGGTGGTCGTAGCGGCGCCAGTGCACCGTCCACCGGTTCGAATGCCGCTGCCAACGAAGCGAGCGCCCGTGCGGCCGCTGACTTGCTGCAACAGCAAACACGTACCAGGGAGAGCCGTTGATGAGCAATAAATCGCTGACCGCCCTGATTGTGGGCGTCGTCGTGGTCATCGCTGCCTGGAACTGCTTCTACATCGTCGCTCAGACCGAGCGTGCGGTGCTGCTGCAATTCGGTCGCGTGGTCCAGGCGGATGTCCAGCCGGGCCTGCATGTGAAAGTCCCCTACGTCAACCAGGTGCGCAAGTTCGACGCCCGCCTGATGACCCTGGATGCACCGACACAGCGCTTCCTGACCCTGGAAAAGAAAGCCGTGATGGTTGACGCCTACGCCAAGTGGCGCGTCAAGGATGCCGAGCGCTTCTACACCGCGACTTCCGGCCTCAAGCAGATTGCCGACGAGCGTTTGTCCCGTCGTCTGGAATCGGGCCTGCGTGACCAGTTTGGTAAGCGCACCCTGCACGAGGTGGTATCCGGTGAACGTGATGCGCTGATGGCTGACATCACCCGTTCGCTGAACACCATGGCGGAAAAAGAGCTGGGTATTGAAGTGGTCGACGTTCGCGTCAAGGCCATTGACCTGCCCAAGGAAGTGAACCGCAGCGTGTTCGAGCGTATGAGCACCGAGCGTGAGCGTGAAGCGCGTGAGCACCGCGCCAAGGGTAACGAGTTGGCTGAAGGTATCCGTGCCGATGCCGACCGTCAGCGTCGTGTACTGCTGGCAGAAGCTTATCGTGAGTCTGAAGAGGCTCGTGGTGACGGCGATGCTCAAGCCGCGGCGATCTACGCCAAGGCCTACGGCCAGGACCAGGAGTTCTACGCGTTCTACCGTAGCCTGCGCGCTTACCGTGAAAGCTTCGCGAACAAAACCGACGTACTGGTGTTGGACCCAAGCAGCGACTTCTTCCGCTACCTGGAAAAGTCCAAGTAACCAGCCCGTGATTCTGTAAGGCGCACTCCGTCGGGCGGCTAAAATGCCTGGCGGGGTGATCCTTTCAGAAAACGGGTGTATGATGCGGCAGCCGGGAAATTCCCGGCTTTTTTGCGTCTGCATGTTTGATTCGGCAGGCGTGACAGGTTTTTCGAGGAAAGTGCCCGACGAGGCCGTTTGCAGGCCGTTCGTCACGTCGCTCTTGCGCGTGGTTTATGCAAGGGGCGGGTATTTTCTGCTTCACTCAAGGCTCGGCCGAGGGCTGGCCGCCCGGATCAAAGGGGAATGGCGTAATGGCAACGGTAGACCGCTGGCTGCTGCCAGATGGCATCGAAGAAGTACTGCCACCAGAAGCTGCGCGCATTGAAGTAGCGCGTCGCCAGGTGTTGGATCTGTTCCAGAGCTGGGGTTACGAGTTTGTCGTGACTCCCCATATCGAGTACCTGGAATCCCTGCTGACCGGCGCGGGCCAGGACCTGGATCTGCGCACCTTCAAGGTCATCGACCCGCAATCGGGCCGGCAAATGGGGTTCCGTGCCGACATCACGCCACAAGTGGCGCGCATCGATGCGCACACCCTGCGTCGTGAAGGCCCGAGCCGTCTGTGCTACGCCGGCAGCGTACTGCATGCCCAGCCGCGCGCGTTGTCGTCTTCCCGTAGCCCGATCCAGTTGGGCGCCGAGTTGTACGGCGACGCCAGCCCGAGCAGCGATGTGGAAGTGATCAGCCTGATGCTGGCCATGCTGCAACTGGCGGATGTGCCGGACGTGCACATGGACCTGGGCCACGTCGGTATCTACCGTGGCCTGGCGCGTGCTGCCGGGTTGTCCGGTGAAGTGGAGCAACAGTTGTTCGATGCCCTGCAGCGCAAGGCGATCGATGAAGTGATCGCTCTCACCGAGGGTGTGCCTGCTGAGCTGGCTGGCATGCTGCGGGCGCTGGTAGACCTGTGCGGCGGCCGTGAAGTGCTGGTGGCTGCGCGTGAGCGCCTGGCCAATGCGCCGGCACCGGTATTGGCAGCACTGGACGATGTGCTGGCAATTGCCGAGCGCCTGTCGGCACGGTTCCCGGAGCTGCCGCTGTATTTTGATCTGGGTGAATTGCGCGGCTACCACTACCACACCGGTGTGGTGTTCGCGGTATTCGTCCCGGGTGTTGGCCAGGCCATCGCCCAAGGTGGTCGCTATGACGATATCGGCGCCGACTTCGGTCGTGCGCGTCCGGCCACTGGTTTTTCCACCGATTTGAAAACCCTGGTGACCCTGGGGCGTGCTGAGGTCGAGCTGCCGTCTGGTGGCATCTGGATGCCCGACAGTACGGACGCAGCGCTCTGGCAGCAGGTTTGCCAGTTACGCCGTGAGGGTCAGCGTGTAGTCCAGGCCTTGCCTGGGCAGCCATTGGCCGCCGCCCGTGAAGCGGACTGCGACCGGCAATTGATTCAGCAGAACGGGCTTTGGCAAGTATCGCCACTGGCTTCTTGAGTTTTCCTGCCGGCCATCGCCGGCACCAAGTTTGCGCGAATGAGGACAAGTGTTATGGGTAAGAATGTCGTAGTCCTGGGCACCCAATGGGGTGATGAGGGCAAAGGCAAGATCGTTGATCTGCTGACCGAACATGCTGCCGCCGTAGTGCGCTACCAAGGTGGCCACAACGCTGGCCACACCCTGGTCATCGATGGCGAAAAAACCGTCTTGCACCTGATCCCGTCGGGTGTTCTGCGCGAAGGCGTGCAGTGCCTGATCGGCAACGGCGTGGTGGTTGCGCCTGACGCCCTGCTGCGCGAGATCACCAAGCTGGAAGAAAAAGGCGTACCGGTGCGCGAGCGCCTGCGTATCAGCCCGTCCTGCCCGCTGATCCTGTCCTTCCACGTTGCGCTGGACCAGGCCCGTGAAAAGGCGCGTGGCGAGCTGAAGATCGGCACCACCGGTCGCGGCATCGGCCCGGCCTACGAAGACAAGGTTGCACGTCGTGGCCTGCGTGTGGGCGACCTGCTCAACATGCCGCGCTTTGAAGACAAGCTGCGTGAACTTGTGGATTACCACAACTTCATGCTGGTCGGTTACTACAAAGAGCCAGCCATCGAGTTTGAAAAGACCCTGGCCGAGTGCAAGGAATACGCTGAGCTGCTCAAGCCGCTGATGCTGGACGTGACGGCCGAGCTGCACGACCTGCGTCGCGCTGGCAAGGACATCATGTTCGAAGGTGCCCAGGGTTCGTTGCTGGACATCGACCACGGTACCTACCCGTACGTGACCAGCTCCAACACTACTGCTGGCGGCGTTGCCACCGGCTCGGGCGTTGGCCCGATGTTCCTGGACTACATCCTGGGCATCACCAAGGCTTACACCACCCGTGTAGGTTCGGGCCCGTTCCCGACTGAGCTGTTCGACGACGTCGGCGCGCACCTGGCCAAGCAAGGCCACGAATTCGGCGCCACCACTGGCCGTGCTCGTCGTTGCGGCTGGTTCGATGCCGTTATCCTGCGTCGCGCTATCGATGTGAACAGCATCTCGGGCATCTGCCTGACCAAGCTGGACGTACTCGACGGTCTGGAAGCCATCAACATCTGCGTCGGCTACAAAGACGCCCAAGGCAACGATGTTGCCCCGACTGACGCTGACAGCTACGTGGGCCTGCAGCCTGTGTACGAAGAAGTGCCAGGCTGGACCGAATCGACCGTGGGCGCCAAGACCCTGGAAGAGCTGCCAGCCAACGCCCGCGCCTACATCAAGCGTGTGGAAGAGCTGATCGGTGCACCGATCGACATTATTTCGACGGGCCCGGACCGCAACGAGACCATCGTTCTGCGTCACCCGTTCGCGTAATAAGCTGTTGATGTGAAAAGCAAAGGGCTCCTTCGGGAGCCCTTTGTCGTTTCTGCCTGGCAAGCGGCACGACCCTTGCTGTGTTTCCCTCTTTCGAGGTGCTATCAAATTAGTGGCACCCGTGGTGGAGGGATTTCCAGTGTCTGCCGTTCTCTCGTTGTTACAAAGCCGTCTGTTGCGGCCGGTGTTCGTTACCCTTGGTATCGCTCTTTTGGTGCAAGTGCTGGTGGCCGTCGCGCTGACGCGGAGCACGGTGACGGCGCTGGAAGCCGATTTGGGCAATCGCCTGGGCATTGATAGCCAGAAGTTGTCTGGCGAACTGGCCCAAGCTGGCAAGGAAGTCACGTCCAGCCTGGACAGCCTGTCCGCCAGCACGCGCCAGCGACTGACAACTGGGCTTTCCACGCGCTTGCAGGAAGAGCAAAAGCAGTTGCGTGCGACGCTGGAAAAAGACCTGCAGGACTCCGCCAATGACATGGCGCAACTGCTGGCCTCGGTCGCGCCCCGTGCCATGTGGGACAGTGACGTGCCGACCCTTTCAGAGTTTGCCCGCCGGGCCCAGCGCAACCCCAATGTGCTGTTCGTGGTGTATGACGACGCCGCAGGCGAGCACCTGACGCGTTATCTGAACCGTGAGAACCCGATCAACCAGGCGTTGCTGGCAAAAGGCGCGGGTGAGCGTGCTCTGGATAAGGTACTGGACGCGGCCAAGACTGACCCTTCCGTGTACTACGTTGAAGCCTCCATCAGCCCCAACGGTGTGGAAATCGGCAAGGTGCGCATGGGCGTGTCGACCGCTGCGGTTGAGGCCGACCTGCAAGCCTTGGATAAGCGCTTTGCCGCGCTGATCGCCAGCGGTGATCAACTGGTGGGTGATAGCCTCAAGGGAGCCGCCGCTGACAGCGCCAACGCCATGGGCGCCCGGCTGCAATCGGCACAAGCCACTGCCACGCAAATGACGGCCAACACCGCCGCCGCCGTGCAAGACGCGGCGGGCACCCTGCGTTGGCGTATCGGCATGGGCCTGGCACTGGTGGGGCTTGGGGTATTGCTGTTGATCGCCATTGTGCTGGGGCGACGCGTGGTCAATCGCCTGAAGTTGCTGATTGCCGCGATGGATGATCTGGCGGCCGGCGAGGGCGACCTCACCAAGCGCGTGCAGATCAATAGCAAGGATGAAATCGGCGATATGGCCTCGGCGGTCAATCGCTTTGTGGATAAGTTGCAGCCCATCGTGCGCGAGGCGGGCGACGTGGCCCAGCGTACCGGTGTGGAAATCGGTGCCATGACATTGCGCAATGCTGGCGCCGATGCGGCGGCGGGCTTGCAGCGTGATGAAGTGGCCGAGAGTTTGCGCGCTTTGTCGCAAATGGCCGACGAGGCCCAGGCCGAAAGCCACGCTATGCAGGCGGCCTTGCAGCAGGTGGTGGATATTCGCCAGGCCACGGATGAAAACTCACGAACCTCGGCTGAAGTCGGTAGCTTGATCGAGGCGTTGGCGGGGCAGGTGCAGGCCGGTTCCCAGGTGATCGAACGGCTGGCGCAGCAAAGCGAGCAAATCGAGGTCGTGCTCACCGTGATTCACGGCATCGCCGAGCAAACCAACCTGCTCGCTCTCAACGCGGCCATCGAGGCGGCACGGGCTGGCGAGACTGGGCGCGGCTTTGCGGTGGTGGCCGATGAAGTGCGTGCGCTGGCGAGCAAGACTCAAAGCTCCACCGGCGATATCCAGGCGCATATCGTGGCATTGCAGCAGGGCGCGCGTGAGGCGGTGGAAACCATCGGCAAGGCGGGGCGCCAGGCCAATGAGGGCTTGCTGGTGCTGCGCGACAGCGTGCGCTTGCAGCAGACGGTGCAGGCTTCTGTGGAGCAGGTGCATGCGGCGATAGGCCTGGCGACGCGCGCGGCCGAGCATCAAGCCCTGGGCGCGCATGCGGTGCGTGGGCGCGTGGAGGTGATCCATGCCCAGGCCGAGCGTGCGGCGCAAGCGGTGGTGGAGACGACGGCCAGTGGGAAGGTGCTGGATGGGTTGGCGGCGCAGTTGAAGGCGAGCTTGGGGCAGTTCAGGGCGTGAGGTTGTCTGGACGGGCCTCATCGCAGGCAAGCCAGCTCCCACATTCAACTGCATTCCAAAGTTGGAGCGCGGTCAACTGTGGGAGCTGGCTTGCCTGCGATAGCTGTTTCAGCGGCTCAAATACATCCGCGTCGTAAGTAGATACACCGGCAACCCCGACACCAGAATCAACAACGCCGCATACGGCGCCGCCGCCGCAAATTCCACATTCGAGGTATGCGCCCAGACGGCCGTCGCCAAGGTATTCAGCCCGGTCGGGCTCAACAGCAATGTCGCCGTCAATTCCTTCATCGCATCCAGGAACACCAAGGCAAACGCCGCCCCCAGCGCCGGAAAGATAATTGGCAGCGTCACCCGGCAAAACGCACTGAAGGACGATGCGCCTAACGTGCGCGCAGCCTCTTCCAACTGTGGCGCCGCCTTGTTCAGCGCTGTACGAATCGGCGCCTGCGCCAATGGCAAAAACAGCAGCGCATAAGCAATCAGCAGCAATGCCGAGGTCTGGTACAGCGCTGGCACGTAATGCAGGGCGAAATACACCAGGGTCAACGCAATCACCAGGCCGGGCAGGGCATGCAGTAAGTACGGCAAGCGTTCGGCCCATAGCGCCAGTTGGCCTTTGTAGCGCACCACCAGCAAACCAACCGGTACTGCCAGTACCAGGCACAGTGCGGCGCCGCCCAGCGAGAGCGCCAGGGAAGACAGCAGCGCCTCACCGATCTCGGCCATCGGAAACGCTGCCGACGAACCGACTGCCAACCAATACCCGAGCATTCCCAGTGGGATGCCGCTGCCGATGATCGCTAGCGCCAGGCAATACACCTGGCCCAATGGCGTCCACTTGCCCAGTCGAACCTGCTCGGCGTGCCGCGCCGCGCCCTGGCCGATGCGCACGTGCCGGCCTTTTCCGCGTACGCGCAGTTCCAGCCATAGCAGGGTCAGGCACATCGCCAGCAGCACTGCCGAGAGCATTGCCGCATTGGCATTGCTGAATTCCAGTTCGAACTGCTGGTAGATCGCGGTGGTGAAGGTCTGCAGGCCAATGATCGACAGCGCGCCGAATTCCACCAGCATGTGCAGTGCGATCAATAGTGAGCCGGCCAGCAGCGATGGCCACAGCAGCGGCAAGGTGATGCGAAAGAACACGCCCCAGCGGTTGAGCCCCAGCGTGCGGGCCGATTCTTCCAGGGAGGGGTCAAGATTGCGTAGCGTTGCCGCCACCGGCAGAAATACCAGCGGGTATTTGGACAGGCTCATCACCAGGATCGCGCCGCCAAGCCCCTCGAACTGGGCGCTCAGCGACACCCAGGTAAAACTGCTGACGAACGCCGGCACCGCAAACGGCAGGCACAGGATCACACCCCAGATGCGCCGCCCTGGCAGGTTGCTGCGTTCCAGCAGCCAGGCCAGGGACAGGCCGATCACGCCGCAGGTCAGGGTCACGCCGACCATCAGCGCCAGGGTGTTGCGCAGCAGTCCGAACACATAAGGCCGCCACAGTAGATGCACCGCCTCCGTCCAGCCCGCCTGCCAGGCTTTGAGCCCGACGTAGGCGAGCGGCAACAGGCTCAGGCCAACCAGCAACAGCACAGGTAGCAGCAGCCAGATCGACGGGCGTTTGCGACGGGGGGTGAACCCCGCGACGGAAAGCGATGGGTTCATCAGTTCAGGCCAACGTCACGTTCCAGTTCCAGGGCTTCTTCGGCGTTACCCAGGTCTGCGGGGGTGACCTTTGGTGGCTGCAGTTCGCTGAATGGCTTGAGGCCGCGGTTCGATTCCATGCCCTTGCGCAGCGGGTATTCGGCCGAGGTGTTGGTGATCACGCGCTGGCCTTCTTCACTGGCCATGAATGCCAGCAGTTGCTGAGCTTCTTTGGGATGTTTGCTGGATTTGAGTGCGGCAGCGGAAGATACGGTGATCAGGCCGCCAGCATCACCATCGGTGAAGTAGTGCAGTTGGGAATCCAGATTGGTTTTTTCCTTTTTCAGAGCAAACCAGTAGTAGTTATTCACCAGCACGGTGGCTACTTCGCCTTTTTCCACGGCCTTGAGGGCGACCATATTGTTGCTGTACACCTTGCCGAAGGCGCGCAAGCCGGTCAGCCACTCTTCGGCAGCTTCGCGACCGTGCAGCTTGATGATTGCCACCGCTTGTTCCTGGAAGGCGCCGCTGGTGGGCACGAAGCCGACCTTGCCTTGCCACTCGGGGCCGGCGAAATCCAGGACGGATTTGGGCAGGTCCTTTTCAGCAATCAGTTTTGGGTTGAACGCCACGACACGGGTGCGTGCAGTCACGCCCATCCAGTCGCCGTTGCGGCCAACGTAATCCTTGGGCAGCACGTCCAGGGTGCTGGCATCAATTTTTGCCAACAGGCCTTGCTCGCCGAGTTTGTTCAGGGGCGGTGATTCTTCGGTGTAGATGACGTCTGCAGGGGAGCGCTCACCTTCTTCGACGACCTGGCTGGCCAGCTGGTTGCTGCTACCTTTGCGCACGTTGACGTGGATGCCGGTCTTGGCTTCGAAGGCCTTGGCGAGTTCATCGCCGACTTCTTTGTGTTGGCCGTTGTATAAGGTCAGGGAGACCTTGTCGGCAGAATGGGCGGCGGGCGAGAGCAGGGTCAGGCTGAGTAGGGTGAGGGTCAGGCCGCGCAGAAGGGATGTCTTGAGTCGATTGTCACGGATCATCATCCGAAGTGTTCCTCGCTTATGTGCAACAAATCATTGCAAGGATAAACGATAAATCTTCTCAAGTGCGGATGAGGGGAAAATCACTGGGGAAGTTTTCAAACCCCGGAAACGAAAAAACCCGCTTTCGCGGGTTTGATCTGAATTTGGTGCCCAGGAGAAGACTCGAACTTCCACGACCTTGCGATCACCAGCACCTGAAGCTGGCGTGTCTACCAATTTCACCACCTGGGCATTATCTAACAACGTTGCCGCTGTTGATGGGGCGAACTATACGGCGGGGCTTTTGATCTGTAAACCCCTGATTCGAAAAATATAAATCAATTTTTCCGTTAAAAATCAGAGGCCTGAAACGAAAAAACCCGCTTTCGCGGGTTTGATCTGAATTTGGTGCCCAGGAGAAGACTCGAACTTCCACGACCTTGCGATCACCAGCACCTGAAGCTGGCGTGTCTACCAATTTCACCACCTGGGCA